>JANMNK010001147.1:0-27815 GCA_031373875.1 Pirellulaceae bacterium
GGATGCGCCGAACATCCCTAAGCCAGTCCATTTCGAATCCGCCGACTTCTACTCCGCCGACTTCTACTCCGCCGTCCCCGAATTCATGGCAGCGGATTGCGCTGCCCAATGCTTCGCAAGCGACAAGTCAAGTCGCAAGTGTATCGATCGATGGATCGCTGCAAGCTCGCTACCCGACAGACCAGGTCCGACCTTCCCTGCGAGCCGATGGCAGTTGGGACAAGATTGAATTTGGCGAGCACTTCGAATTCGATCCTGCCCGCAGCAATCTGCTCGAAGTCCGGTATTTCGAAAAAGATAGGAATGTAACGTGGATTCCCGAGCAATCGGTGAATTACTTCCTGCTTCCATCGGGAGTACTGGCCGCAAATTCGCAGTGGCGTATACGTGAAAATCGTTCCGCGGAGTTTTCAATCGACATTCCCGATAAATGGAAGCTGGTCAGTGTCCGGGTGAACCAAGAAACTGCCGCAGTCTTTACCAGTCCTAGTCGCGATCATCGCGTTAGCGTAGTGCTTCCCTCCGAGATTCTCGGTCGACGCGATACATGGATCGATGCCCAATTCGAATGCCAACGTTTTATTCAACCCCCCAACGAACTGGAATTACAAATACCGACTAGCCCAACGCCGGTCGCCGTCTTGCATCGACAGATTTGGCTACCCAAGGGTTTGTCCATTCAAGATCGAAGGTCTACTAGTTTCGATCGCTTGTTGCGGTGGGCCAAGATTTGGACTTGGCACCGATCGTTGATGATGGATGAATCCCATGAGGTCCGAACCGAATCAACATTTAACAGCCCACTCTACAATCAACCGCTGCAATCGTACGCATTGGATTCGACTGTCAATAACGCCAAGCCTCGGTTGACGACTGCTTCGTTGGCAAAAGGACAGTCGTCCGTCATTCAAGATCCAGCTTTCCCTTCTCAACGGATTGAGTTGCACTATGAAGGAAGAGCGTTTGCTGTTCGCTGGATTGTTTTCTTGACGGTCGTCGGTGTGGTATTGGCGTATCGCAAACACCGCCCATTGATGATTTGTACGATTCCCATTGTTTCTGCATTGATTGTAATGGTTCTGGATGAGCAGTATTTTCTGCTCTTACAAGCAGCTTGCTTGGGCGCACTGTTGGGAAGTTTTGTTTCCTTGGCGGATTGGCTATTCGCGGCACGCCGCGACAAGGATTCGCCTTCGACTATGCAAGCTTCCAAACATTCGGAACCTCGCCCGGGTTCGAACATTCCCGGCTCCAACATGCCCGGCTCGAGTATTCACACGCGTGCGGTCTTGATTTTTTTGCTTATGTTGTCGGGTAATCAATCCGTCGCACAAATTTCGGTAATGCCTCCGACATTGCCGCCTGCCACCGATTCTGCTACCCAGACCGCATCGCCATCTGCCAATGTGGCTTCGAGTAGTTTGCCTTCGTTTGACGTCATTATCCCGATGGACGCAGAAGGCAATCTTTCCGGAAACGTAGCCTACGTTCCCGAAGCTATCTTGGACCACTTTTTCGGCAAATCAAATAATGTTCGTCAGGGGGCCGGATTTGAAATCGTTTCGGCGCGTTATCAAGCTGTATTTTCGGGTTCGACGTTTGACGTAATGCCACTCACCTTGAATATGAATTACGAAGTGGAAGTCCTCGACGATCGCGCACCGGTCATTTTTCCATTGGTGGCCAGCCAAGCCAAGTTGATCCGATTCCTAGTCGATGATCGGGAAATATCACCGGGGTCACGGCTAATACTAAATGATGGTCGACTAAGTTGGATTCCCGATCGAACAGGACGTATCCGCATTCGCATTGATGTTGTGCCGCAAATTCGCTTGCAGGAAAACGGTATTCCCAACGTTCAGGTCTCGGTTCTCAATGTGGCGACGGCACAACTGGAGGCCCAAACGGATCGCATTGGTTGGCTGAAAGTCGCGGCTCGCGGGCAAGTGCTGAATCCGCAAGTCGGCCGCTACCTCGCACAACTGGGCTCTGTCGATGCCATCGAACTATCCTGGCAACCCAAAGATCGATCAGCGGTTGATCGAAAACAATCGGAAGTGCAAATTGATACGTGGCTGAATACCGATTCCGATCAGCCTATGGCACTCACGAATCTTTTGGTGAGCAATGTACGGTCCGAAACCGATAGTATCGAAGTCGAATGTTCTTCGGAATGGCAGCCGCTCGGTCTGCTCTGGGGGCAAGCGAAAGTTGTCGAGACGGTAACGGGGACCACGTTAACGCGACGGCGATATCGATTGAATTGGGACGAATCGCAATTTGACGCAACAGCCAATTCGCATCCGATCACGACACTATGGATACCAGAAAATCCGTCGTCGACAACAATGGGCATTCCTTCTGTCGAAGTCATCGGAATGCGCACTTTATCCCGCGTTTTGGCCTACACGCAAGACGACGGCCCCAACTGGGAGATTCAAGGCATCGGTGTTTGGCCAAATGCAGAAAAGGTGAACGAGCCAAAACGTCTGTTTCTCGGCAAAACGGGTTCGGATTTTCAAGTTCGGAGGATACCGGAAAACTCCATCCTGCCAATTCTTCGCAAGATCAAAACGGAACAAAAGTCGCAAGTAAGATTGCAAACAGAATTGTCCTTCCAACCGACTTTCATCGAAGCCAACGTTTCGGGATTGCTCACGGGAATCTCCGCAAATGATCACGCGATCCGTTTTCAATTGCCCGCCGGCGGACAAGCGATTCAAGTTCAGGTCAACGAGCAGTCCGCGCCCTTTGCGATGATGCCATCCGCAAACGATCAAAGCCAATTAATCGTGTACAAACCGACTGCCGCGATTACACCGGATAATTTCCGAATGAAGGTCCGTTGGCCTCTCGTGTTGAATGAGTCGAAACAAGTACCGTTCATCAAACCCTTTGGTATGAACATTATCGAGTCCCGACTGTCTGCGTCGCGAGCCATTGAGCTGGGTATCGAATTTGAAGGGATCGAGACAAGTATTCAGTCGGATGGCGCTTTTCTGAGCAAGCTGAATGTACCGCTCTGGGATTTTGTCCAACCTCAAATGCCGTTGCCACCAAGCACGGCGAGTAGCGATTCAACGCAAGTCTACGAGAGTCCGGTCGAGTTACAAGCGAAATATTTGGCTCGACCTTATGCGAACACGCTAACTGGATTGGCCACGACAAAACTAAGCCGTCCAGAAGCGAATTGGTTAGTAGAATTCGATGCGAATCTTGTCGGCCAACAACAAGTGGATTCGTTGTTGATCGAAATGCCAACGTCGCTTTTGCCGACGCTTGAGTCGGACTGCCAGCGATTTGTCTTTGCAATTCCAAACCAAAATCGAGTCATTCTTAACCTGCGTCCCAAAAAAGCAGGCGCAAAAGGAATCACCCTTCGATTAACTGCGGAGCTGCCCGTCTCTGGAACGGAAACCGTGGCGATACCTATATTTCGCATTTTACAAAATGCCCAAATCCAAAACCGCTTCCTTGTCCCAGAGAGTATCGGGAATCAGAAAGCGAACTGGAAGACGACCGGAGTTCGCGTTGTCGATCGCAACGAATTGGATGATATTGGATTAGAACCTTTGCAGAATTTAGTATTCGCGGCAACTTCGGCGAATCCTCAGATTCGACTTGCCTCTCTCGAATCCACGCGTCAAGAAGATCAACGAGCCATCGTCAATCACGTTCTCACATTGGCATCCAACGGAACTTTGATCCAGTCGCGTTATTGGTTGTTTGCACCGGACGTGACATCATTGCGAGTGCGGTTGCCTGCTCGATTCACCACCTTGGCCATCACTGTGAATGGGCAATCGGTACAGTTTTCCCATTCCAACAATGGCTTTATCGAAATTCCCGTAACTACCAGCGACTTGCCGTTTGCGATGGATCTAACAGGAGTTCAGCAACAAACTGAATTTGTTACTGTCCCCACCACTCTGATGCTCCCCAGTCTCGAAAACGTAGAAATCGACAAGACTTTTTGGCGAGTCGAACAAACTTCCCCGATGCAGTCTCCTCTGTTTGAAGGCAACTGGGTTCCTCAAACACTTAGTTACAAACAGTGGACTTCCGCATTGACGGGGGAGTTGCTGGGTGTGCTTGAACGCGGAACGAGATTGCTGGTCGATCGAAGTCCAGCGGATCGTCAGGCCTGGTTTTCGATTTGGGATCAAGTCGTAGGCCTGCTATTGGCTCAAGGCATGCTCGAACCAATTCCCGCCGAAATACCCAATAGTGCCATGGCGACTTACTTAAAAGAGTGGAGCGATTTGGCGAACCGGCTGGGTATCTCTCGAATGCCAACGGAATCGTCTAGCCGCCTTGTCGATCAAGCCGACCATTTGACGATTGCGTTCGGCGCGTCTCCTGGTCAGCAGCCTTTTATCAACGTTCAACCTGTCCGCATTCCCGAAAGTCGAGTTTGGTTTTCCGTCACGGCTTTCATCGTTGCCTTGGGCGTCGTTCTCTTTGCCGTCAATCGATCCAAGGCTGGCTTGCGAACTTTTGTAATCGGTCATCCGTGGTGGTTGCTGTTTGCCATAGCCATCGGCTTTGCAGTCCTCTTCCCATGGCGATGGATCGGCGGATTTGTAGCACTCCTGAGTTTTTTGAGCGCGCTGCAAGCATTTGTTTCGCAACGACAGCGAGCACGTCGCAGCCGCAATCTCACTCCGGCAGCGAATTGGCAAAAATCGTCAGCTTAGGTAGTTGTTGGCTTTGATGAAAGGCCGATGCGCCGTGTTGTACCGTCTGAACCGTGCACGACCTTGACGCGATAGCCCTAACTACTGCGGCTTTTTATTGGGACTGGGTGGGTTGGACTCACTGTACTTTTTCCATCTTTCAAAAGCGAAAGCTCGCTGTTCGGGTTTGTCGACTGGCGAGCCAATTTGCTGAAGTACAAAGTCGCTGTTGCCAGTTTCTTCGACATCCGGAAAGTAATCTTTGAGCGATTGTTTCGAGAGAATCACGGCCGCCGCCAATGCCGCGTCTTGATACAACACCCGAATCCTCTGCAGTTCGGCATCGGGCGGGAAGTGATCTTCATCGGTTGGAATTCCAATGGGGGATTGTACTCGTTTTGCGGTTTCCACCATGACGGTATCGTTCGCGAGCCAAGGTTCAAGCAAGGCAAGATCGTCGATCGAGCCATGCCGCGCCAAAACGCGGATACCGGAATAGTAAAGCGCCGGATCGATGGCTTGATTTGACAATACTTGTCGAGCGAGAGCGGCACCATTGGGGATATCGTAATTACCCGACAAAACAAGGCCTTCTCTCGCCAGTTCGAAGGGCATTTTCTCAATCCAAGCTCCCGCCAGTTTTCGTATGTCGTTTTTCCATCGTGGGTCGGTAAATTTCTGATTCGTTGGATATTCGCGAATGCTCTGAATGGCTCGGTATTGAACCTCGAGGTTAATCGGTTTTTTCGCAACGATACAAGCGAGCACGAGAGCCCAGCCATCTCCCGAATCCGAAAATCGACCGCGTTCTGGGATACTTTTGGCTGCATCCAAAGCCGCTTGCTGCAAGACTTCGTCTGACCCCGTAATGGCTCGCATCAATTTCGGTTGAGCCTCATACATTTCAATCATCAACAGTTTCGCAACTCGGGAATCGCCAACGACTTGAACTAGACGAGGCCAAGCTTCCAAACCGTGCGCGTTCAAAGGATCGATGTCGCGGCGAAATGCCTCAAGGGCTTTCTTCATTCGAAATCCGCGAATTTCCGAAACGACCGAAGCGAGCCGAGCCTTGGATTCCAAGTCCTTGGATTGCTCGAGGGCTTTTTCTAGTTCTTCGATGGCGGAATTACCAAGCAAACTCAATTGCTCCGTGGCCGCTTGGCGAACTGCAAATGTAGGCGATGACAAATCATTGATGACTGCTATCAACTGTTCTGGTGCAATCGCCACGTGTACTGAGTCGCCAACGGGAGTTTCTTGGGCGCGCAAATGATGAGCAAAAAGACCCCCGGGGAAAATCGCCAGGATCGCTCGCGCGCAAACCGCTTTTGGGTTTTTCAATTTGTCACTCCATCGATTTTTGGATCATGCCAACAGCGATAAACCGTGCACGCTACGTCCCGAAATACTCCCGAAAACGATGCGTCGTGAACGCTGCGGAAAACCCGCAGATCCATGGTCACAGAAAATCCATCGCAACGGGGAAGCTCTCTTAACCGACCAGTTAATTAATGTATGCGGGCTATTAGGTATTTGTAGCGACCAAACTGCATCCATTAGCAGGTGTCGTCAAGTCAATCGCCTGCCCACAATTGTATGATAGCTTGTTTTGTTCAAGCGAGGGATTTCGACTGGTTAAAACAGAACACGGATCATTTGTCAGCCAAATAAATCCCCACTTTTCCGGGAAACATACGCCGCCGCTTGCTATCTATCTATGGCCCAGTTAGACTTTTGAGAGATCAGGGATTTGCGGCCGATTGCAGCCTAACTGCTAAAGAGCCAAAGACAAAATTTTCACAGGTCCAATGAACCACGTGGAAATAAAGTGTCCAGGTTAACACAGCCGCAACTACTTGTATCCCAAGTACTGCGGCTTTTTTTATGTCGCTACACTATTGACGTAATTGACACTACGACTTATTTCAACGAAAAGTTCCTTTAAGTGGCCCGTATAGCAAAACCTCAGCAACAATCCTGAGCGGTAAACCTGTACGGCGAATTTTATGAGCACTCCAACAATGACCAAACCGTCATCCGAAACCAAGAGTGGTATGAGTACCATAAGTGTACATGCTGGCGAAGCACGCCAAAAAGCCACCGGCTCCATCACCGATCCTATCGTTTGCGCCAGCACTTTCACCTTTGAATCGACGCAATCGGTGATCGACTACATCGAGCAAAAACAAGATCGCGAAGAATACGGTCGATACGGAAACCCCAATGAAAAAGTCGCCGAGCGAAAATTAGCGGCGCTCGACGCGGCACAGGATGCGATTGTCTTTTCGTCTGGCATGGCGGCCTTTGTTGGGTTGCTGATGGCCAAGCTCAGTTCGGGCGACGAAATTATTTTCTTCGACGAGTGTTATCACCGAAGCCGGGAATTCTGTTTCAAACACTTGTCGCGTTTCGGCGTCGTCACTCGTCAAGTCAAAACGGGCGACTTCGACGCTATGGAATCGGCCATCACGCCTCGAACCAAAATGCTAGTCAGCGAGTCACCGACCAATCCGCACCTCACCGTAATTGACCTCGAGCAATTTGCCGATTTGGGTAAAAAACATCAAGTCGAAACCTTGATCGACGCAACTTTAGCAACACCATTCAACGTGCGTCCCTTGGCGTTCGGTGTTGATTACGTTTTGCACTCCGCAACCAAGTACCTAGGAGGCCACAACGACTTGTTGGCTGGCGTTATCATCGGCGACACCGACAAACTGGATTCCGTCCGCTATCTGCGCGGGATTATGGGTGGAATCAATTCGCCGCACAATCTCTATTTGCTCGAACGCGGACTAAAGACATTTGGTCTTCGCATGCAACGCCACAACGCAAACGGACAAGCGATCTCGGAGTTCCTCGAATCGCATCCTCGCGTGGAACGCGTTTTTTATCCCGGCTTGTCGTCGCATCCAACGCATGAAATCGCCAAACGCACGATGCACGGATATGGTGGTTTGATTACTTTCCTAATCAAGGATGCCACTTGGCAGCAAACAGCCAAGATAATCGACTCCGTAAAAATTCCTCGCATCGGACCCAGTTTAGGTGGCGTCGAATCGCTGATCGAACAGCCCATGGTCATGAGTTACTTTAATTACACTCCCGAAGATCGACGCCGCTTTGGAATTGATGACAACATGATTCGTATGGCATGTGGAATCGAAGACACGGCCGATCTTATCGACGATCTCAGGCAGGCGCTGGAACAATGAAATTTCGAACCCGAGCAATTCACGTGGGGAACGAACCCGATCCGGCGACGGGTGCCGTCGTCCCGCCACTCTATTTGGCGTCCACCTTTATTCAGCCCGCTGCAGGCGAATGGGGCAAGTTCGATTATTCACGCAGCGGCTCCCCCACGCGTGCTAACGTCGAACGCACGATTGCCGATCTCGAAGGTGGGTGTGCCGCACTGGCTTTTGCGTCGGGGATGGCGGCAACTCACTGCGCGACCATGCTCCTTAATTCCGGTGACCATATTGTTGCAGGTAGCGATATCTACGGCGGCACGTTTCGGTTGCTTCACAAGATTTGCAACCGCAGCGGCATTCAAGTGACGCTCTGTCACGCTCATGAACTTGACTCTGTCGCCGCTGCGATTCAATCCAATACCAAGATGGTGTGGATCGAGTCGGTAGGCAACCCGCAAATGACGATCGCGGATATCCCCGCCGTTGCGGAACTAGCTCATCGGCATGGAGCAATCCTCGGCGTCGATAGCACATTTGCTTCGCCCGTCCTCGTGCGTCCCTTAGAACTAGGCGCGGACATCTGTATGCATTCGGCCACAAAGTACTTGGGTGGTCATAGTGATTGCTTGGCCGGCGTTCTCGTGTCGAGAGACCCAGAATTGCATCGGCAGTTGTACTTCATTCAGAATGCTACCGGCGCTGTCCTTGGCCCACTAGAATCTTTTCTGCTTGCCAGAGGATTGAAAACGCTCGACGTCCGTATGCGCGAGCAATGCCGTTCTGCCCAACGCATCGCCGAATGGTTACAGCAGCATCCTGCAGTCAAACGTGTCCTGTACCCCGGTCTGCCGGAACATCCTCAGCACGAATTGGCCCGTCGTCAAATGAACGGACTATTTGGCGCGATGATCTCGTTTGAAGTCCAAGGCGACTTTGCCGAAACCAAACGTATCTGCCAATCGACCAAGCTATTTGGATTGGCCGTTAGTTTGGGAGCAGTCGAATCGCTCATCGAACAGCCCGCCTCCATGTCCCACGCGAGTTACGATGCGGCGGCTCGAGCCAAGTTTGGCATCGCCGACTCGCTTATTCGAATTTCCGTTGGCTTGGAAGATTGCGATGACCTCATCGCTGACTTGGATCAGGCTTTAATTCCCCGATAAGCTTTGAAAATCGGCCGATTGGACGCGGGAAACACGCCACAATCCGAGTCTAACATTTCTTTTACAATTAACTGAACAGAAACAAACCATCTGTTAAGCTCGAAAGGGTGAAATACAACTGTTGCAGTTGTTATTGGTTCACGCCGAGCCAAACTGCTTTCCTCTTGATAGGGAGTAAGCATGATGAGAAACGTATTTTTGCGGATGACCATAGTTTGTTTGGTAGGATTCACCGCTACCACGAGCGCGATCAACTCGCCCGCCGCGCGAGCTGAGCAGATTAGCCTCGACGTGTCACTCGCCCAGCCAACAATGCTGGTCGGCGAGAAACAGACGAATTACCTCAAAGTCAAACTGAATGGATTCGATCTGGCGGCAAACGAAAAACGCACGCCGGTGAACGTAGCAATCGTGATGGACAAAAGCGGGTCGATGTCCGGCGAGAAAATTGAGCAAGCAAAGAAAGCTGCTTTGGCCGCAGTCGATCGTTTGCGCGATAATGACATAGTCTCCGTTATTGTCTATGACCACAATGTGACCGTGCTTGTTCCAGCGACTCGAGCTAGCGATCTAGAAAGTATTCGGGCAGCAATCGAAAACATTCAAGCCAGCGGCAATACGGCCTTGTTTGCAGGCGTGAGTAAAGGTGCAGCCGAAGTCCGAAAATTCCTTGACGACAAACACGTCAATCGTGTGATTCTGTTGAGCGATGGACTTGCGAATGTCGGCCCCTCGTCGCCTGCCGAGCTTGAACAACTTGGACAAGCGTTACTCAAGGAAGGTGTCAGCGTGAGCACCTTGGGATTGGGCACGGGATATAACGAAGACTTAATGACCAGCCTTGCCGCAGCGTCAAGTGGTAACCACGTCTTTATCGAGAACGCCGATAATCTGATCGCGGTCTTCAACAATGAATTTGATGACTTGCTAAGCGTTGTCGCTTCCGATATCGAACTGAAGATTCATTTGAGCTCAGAGATGCGACCGGTTCGTATGCTTGGCACACCTGCCGATATTCATGGCCAACAGGTCCGCTGGGTTCTTGGCCAATTGTACGCTCGCCAAGAACGATACTTTATCCTTGAAGTCGAGATGACTTCGGGCGAAAACAATTCCGAAAGGTTGGTCGGTGATGTAAACGTTTCCTATCGCAACATGCATACGCAAAGCGAAGATCGATTGGCCAGTCAAGTCAACGTCCGGTTCAGCGATAGCACGGAGAAAGTCGAAGCCGATACAAACGTCGAAGCGCTCGCGTTCAGCGCCCTGCAACTTGCCGCTGAGCGAAATCGCGAAGCGACGGCATTGCGTGACTCGGGTAAAATCGAAGAGGCAAAAAAATTGCTTGCGCTCAATTCCGCCGAGCTTGGCCGCGTCTCGATTATTTGCAAGATCAACAATTTCGCATGCCCAGACATCGAGCTTGGTTGCACGATCAACAAACTGCAGTCCGAACAAGTTGGCGATACGGGTAACTGGAACGTCAACAGAAAACGGATGCGAGAGTACCAGAGCCAAGTTACTAACCAACAATCTTACGGAGAAACCGGAAAGAATAAGAAGTAAGGAATGAGGTGAAAGGCATAAGGCTTAGGGCTTAGGTCTGACACCCGAAGCCCGCAGCTTGGTACTTTCGCCGCCTCATACTTCCGCTGCTATGCCTTTAAGAACTACCTTTGCAATGTTGTTACTTATCGTCGCGCCACTCGCCTTGTTAGGCTGGATTGGGATGGTCGCAGTACGCGAGCAGCGCGACGAAGCGGATCGGCAAGTTACATTGCTGGCAGAGTCACGACTGGGTGAGTTGTCTAATGTAATCGATATGCAACTTGCCGATATTCAGCGACAATTGCAGACGAGTCTGGCAGAAATTTCGCAAACGCCAGAGGACTTACAAGACCTTGAACGCAAGAACGCCTTTGTGCGCAGTACACTCTGGGTTTCACCGCGTGGGCAGTTGCTCTATCCACAACCTCCTGTCGGCGGCGAACCAACTAAGACTGCTCTCTATAACGACCTGCTCCAACTAGCTCGTCAACGCCCTGCTTTGCCTGCCGCCGCGACGGCCCAGACAGCAAACGTTGGCCGAATGCAATCACAATCATTCACCCCCACCCCAGTCCAATCAGCCAAGTCCACGAAATCCCAAACTCTTCTTCCGGAGCCAATCCCGAATTATTTTTCACAATCGCCTTGGCAAGAATGGTATATCGATCAAGGACTACAATTGGTCTTATGGCGTACAACGGACGATGGTTTCGCCATGGGTATATTGCTTGAGCGATCGCGTTGGATGTCCGAGATCATTGCCGCACTACCCGATGCTCGCTTAGGTTCACGCGAGGTTCAAACGGGGACCACGATCCTCGACGATGCGAATGGTTGTGCTATATATCAGTGGGGATTGCAGCCCGAAAAAACGCTGACGCCGCTTGCTTCCATTCCACTCGCCCCGCCCCTTGCGTCCTGGCGACTAAAATATATTCCGGTCGAACCCATTGGTCGTCATACATGGGCCGAGTCGATCCCGTTGATCGCATCCTTGGCATCGTTGGGCCTCTTGCTGCTGGCAGTTGGCGGTTATGTCATTAGCTCGACGGCCCGGCAACTTCGATTAGCTCGCCAACACGTGAGTTTTGCGAGTCAAGTCTCTCACGAGCTACGCACGCCCCTTACCAATATCCGTTTGTATTCGGAAATGGCGAGACTCGATTTAGAGCGAATGGACCCGGAGCATCTGCAACGCGTTTCGGAACGGCTCAACGTGATCGACGCAGAAAGCAAACGGTTGTCGCGGCTGATTTCGGGGGTTCTGGAATTTGTACAAGGAAAAAGTAAAGCACGACCTCCGCGCTATCAGTCGGCCATTCCGGACAGCATTATCCAGCAAGTTCTAATTCAATTTGCGCCATCCTTGGCAAACGCCCAAATCCAAGTCAGCACAAGTTTGGCCGCCAACCAATCTGTGTTAATCGATCCGGATATTCTGGAGCAAATCTTGGTAAATCTAATCAATAACGTCGAGAAATATGCAGCCAACGGCCGCGTGCTGGACATTCAATCGTCCGTCGCGGGTAACGATTTGTTTGTTACCGTTAGTGATCGCGGGCCAGGCATTTCCGTACGAAATCGAAGGCGCGTTTTCAAACCGTACGTTCGATTAGACGACTCAATCACATCGCCGTCCGGAACCGGCCTTGGCTTGACCATCGCCCAATCCGCAGCCAAAAGACATGGAGGCGAAGTCGTCGCCTTGGACGTGGCTCAAGGTGCGAGTTTTCGGGTGCGGTTAGCAATTCATCAGGATCAACAAGGGAAGTAAGCCGATGCGTTTGAAAATTCTAATTGCCGAAGACGACAACCACACACGCGCCGCGCTTCACGAATTGCTCACCGGCGACGGCCACGAGTGCGCGGCCGCTGCCAACGGCGATCAAGCGGTTCAATTGTACACCCAATTCCAACCGGACCTAGTTTGCCTGGATGTCATGATGCCCGGCCGAAGCGGTTTTGAATTATGTCGCGAGTTCCGTGCTTCGCGTGCTGATCTGCCGATTATTTTCATTACAGCCAAGTCCGAACAAATCGATAAAGTCCTGGGGCTAGAACTGGGTGGTGACGACTACATCGTCAAACCGTTTGGATGCCAAGAAGTCTTGGCACGAATCCATGCCGTCGCCCGCCGATGTTACGGCGCTCGATCCAACTCGGCGGTCGCGGTCGAGGATTCCTTTGAAATGGATGGACTGGTTGTCTTTCCTCGGCAATTACGAGCAGTTCGCGATAAAAAAACGTTTGATCTAACGACCCGCGAGCTTCAGCTACTGCAATTGTTGTACGAGCGACCCGGCGAAGTCATTACACGGGAGTTAATATTCAACGTTTGTTGGGGCTACTCGCACATCCCCAATAGCCGCACTCTCGACCAAATGGTCAGTCAACTTCGTGTCCGTATCGAACGAAATCCAAAATCCCCTCGCATTATCCAAACCGTATACGGCGCTGGTTATCGGTTTGAGAAAGTCGATTAAGTCGACAATTTCTTGTGCGACCTGTGCAGAATCGATCATGTACGGACGAGTCTTTTGTCCATCAGCGTAAAACTTGGTCGGCGAAGGATGCTTACAAAGGAACAAGTAATTGGTTCTATGTGAGAGGTCACCGCTGGAAAGAAAATAAACAATAGGGGAAATGAATTCGCAAGTACGCCGTCGCTTTAACACCTAACGGCAATTCATTGTTTGTCCGTGCATTCTTTCGCTGGACCAGTCGAAATTTCTTGGCATTCAATTTTGGATTCATAAATAAGAAAACCGTTGTTGTCATCCCATTTTGCGTCGTGTTCCATCGCTTCATTTTCAGCGTTACAATCTATTGAGCGATTGGGAGCGGTTTTTCACCCAATCGAGAATCCTATCTCCTCTTTAATGATTCCATTCCAAGCAAGTTTCGTAATAATTCTGTTCAGGGACCGAATGTCTTGATTCGGCATTCAAATCTCAATTTGTTTTGACTGCCATCCAAGATTAGGGGGCTGGAATTGATGAAACAGAAACTGATGGTGGCCAGTGAAAAGGGCCGAAGGAGCAAGCGTGTCTGTGTTGCTTGAATTGACGGAAGGTATTGCCAAGCAAGAACAAGTCTTGATTCAAGGCGGTGGCGCGGCTGGTCAAGAGCGTCAACGAAAATTAGGGCGAATGCCGGTTCGCGAACGACTGGTAACTTTGCTGGATCGCGATCGACCATTCCTGGAAATGGGTTTATGGGCGGCGTGGGGTATGTACCGTGAATGGGGCGAAGTACCTGCGGCAGGTGTTGTGTGCGGTATCGGTTGGGTGAGCGGCCGAGCTTGCATGGTGGTGGCCAACGATGCAACCGTCAAAGCAGGCGCGATGTTCCCTCAGTCAATCAAGAAAGTGCTGCGAGCCCAAAAGGTTGCTTTTCAATTGCGACTACCGCTCGTTTACTTGGTCGACTCCGCAGGCGTTTTCTTGCCTTTACAAGACGAGATTTTTCCAGATGAGGACGACTTTGGTCGCATCTTTCGAAACAACTCCGTATTGTCGGCCACCGGTATTCCTCAATACTCGGCCGTGATGGGGAATTGCATTGCGGGGGGGGCTTATCTGCCTGTGCTCTGCGACAAGATATTGATGACCGAAGGCAGCCAAATGTGTTTGGCGGGGCCGGCACTCGTCAAGGCTGCCATTGGTCAAATCGTTGATCCAGAAGAATTGGGTGGTGCGCGGATGCACGCCGAAATCAGCGGCACTGCGGACTTTCACGAGAAGGACGATCGATCTTGTTTGGAACGGCTGCGTACATTGGTTGGACTGCTACCGGAACGCACGAGTTCAGCAGCAGGAAAGCCGCCTGCCCGTGATGCTGGCGACCTTTATAAGTTGGTTCCGGCAGATGGTCGCGGCGAATATGATGTTCGCGACGTGATGGCTTGTCTAGTGGATGCTGACTCCGTGGAAGAATATAAACCGGACTATGGGCGAACGGTCGTGACGGCTTATATTCGAATTGATGGAAGGCCTGCGGGGATTGTTGCCAACCAACGCTGCCGGTCCCACTCGGCGAAGGGTGAAATTCAAATCGGTGGTGTGCTCTATCCCGATTCCGTGGAGAAAGCTGCTCGATTCGTGATGGACTGTAACCAGACGAGCGTGCCTCTAATTTTCTTACAGGACGTTCAAGGATTCATGGTAGGCAAACAAGCCGAACAATCGGGCATCATTCGATCCGGTGCCAAGCTCGTCAATGCAATGAGCAATGCGGTTGTTCCGAAGATCACCGTCATCACGGGCAGTTCCTTTGGAGCAGGGAATTACGCAATGTGCGGAAAAGCCTACGACCCAGCGCCAATCATCGCCTGGCCGAACGCGCGGTACGCCGTGATGGGCGGCAATCAAGCGGCCGATACGTTGCTTACGTTGCGATTGCGAGACGCCGAAAAGAACGGCAAAAAGTTGTCGCCCGATGAAATCGCAGAATTGCGAAACACGGTTCGTACGCAATACGATCAGCAAACCGACATACGTTATGGTGCAGCGCGTGGCTGGGTGGATGCGATTATCGCTCCCACAGAAACGCGGAAGTGGTTAAGCTCGATTCTCGAGATTGCACCTCGCGAAAAAATAGCTGACTACAAAACGGGAGTACTTCAAGTTTGAAACGATCCATTCGAATCGGTAATGCGCAAGCGTTTTGGGGTGATCGCGGCGATGCTGCTGCGGAATTGCTCGCGCTGGAACCGGACCTTGATTATTTGACCATGGACTACCTGGCCGAAGTTTCCATGTCAATTCTTGCAATCCAGCGAGAACGCGATCCGGGACTCGGGTATCCAAAGGACTTTGTCGAAGTGGTACGCGCTCTGTCATCCTACTGGGCCGGAGGGGGACGATGTCGATTGGTGGTAAACGCGGGTGGATTGAATCCGATGGGCTGCGCGAAAGCTTGCGCGGCGGTTCTTGAGAAGTCCGGTTGTCGCCCGATGAAAATCGGAGTCGTCAGCGGAGATGACGTGCTGGCGGTTCTGCAATCCAATAAGGATGCCTCGCGATTTCGCAATCTAGATTCTGGCGTTGAGTTGCAGTCCATCGCGGATCGATTGGTGACCGCCAATGCCTACTTAGGAGCGGCAGGTATTGTTGACGCTTTACGGCAAGGCGCGGACATCGTGATCACCGGTCGGGTGGCCGATCCATCGCTTGTGGTCGCACCTTGCATTTTTGAATTTCACTGGGCCGCAGATGACTGGAACCGATTGGCTGGAGCGACAGTAGCAGGACATTTGATCGAGTGTGGTACTCATGTTACCGGCGGGATATCGACGGATTGGTTGTCTGTTCCCGATCCGACACATATGGGCTTTCCCATCATCGAAGTGGACGAACAAGGCGATTGTATCGTAACCAAACCACAACGATCCGGTGGGCGAGTTACCCCAGAGACGGTCAAGGAACAGTTGGTCTACGAGATCGGTGATCCAAGTCACTATTTGAGTCCAGACGTGCGGGTTTCGTTTCATGATTTGGTCGTGGAGCAAGTCGCAGATAATCGTATCCGCGTGAGCGGTGCGCTAGGTGATCCTTGTCCCAGTACGCTGAAGGTAAGCGCGACGTACCGCGATGGTTATCGCGCGGCTGGAATGCTTACTATCTTTGGTCCCCAGGCGATCGCCAAAGCTAGACGTTGTGGGAACATCGTGTTGCAACGCTTGGCAGAAATGGGATACACGTTTCGCGATTCCTTGGTTGAGTGTCTTGGTAGCGGAGACAGTGTTCCCGTTTTACCCGAGGATTGCCAATCGACCGATGCGTACGAGTCAGTTCTGCGCATCGCGGTCGAATCAGAAACGCGCGAAAGCGTCGATCGGTTCGCCCGCGAGATAATTCCGCTCGTTACGGCCGGACCACAGGGCACGACGGGGTATGCCGAAGGTCGACCGAATGTACATTCTATTTTCCGCTATTGGCCTTGTTTGATCGAAGCGAATTTGGCTCCGTACAAACTGGATTTGCTAACGACGCAACAATGGGGTTCGGCACCAGCTACACCAACAAATACAAATCGCTTGGCCTCGGCAAGTGACAGCAGCGAGTCGAGCAACGCCGTGCAAACGGTTGTTGCCACCTCAAGCCGACGCGACTTGAATTTATTTGCATTTGGAAGATCTGGCGACAAAGGGACGGGAGCAAATATCGGCATCATCGCTCGGCGGCCAGAGTATTTCGGCTGGCTTCAAACTTGGCTAACGCCTCAACGAGTACACGAATATTTTCTATCGATCGGAGTGGAATCGGTGGAGCGATTTGAACTGCCGAACATGCATGCGATGAATTTTGTCCTGCGAGGCATACTTCGACGCGGGCTTAGAAACGATGCTCAGGGAAAGGCATTGGCGCAAGCCTTACTGGCAATGCCTGTCGATGGCGATGGTCCACAAACTTAAGCATACCCGGAGCATGCAGCATGGATTCGAGTAAACGGCGCCAAGATTCAGTTTTGAACAACACCATCGATTCCGAAATGCCTTGGTTGGACAAGCTAACCGTTGGGCAAGTCCTGCGTGAAACGGCCAGTCAATTTCCAACGCAAGACGCCTTTGTCTTCTGCCAATCAGGAATACGCTTGAGCTGGGCAGATTTGGATTTCCAAGTAGACCAAGTTGCGAGAGCTTTGTTAGCAATAGGTTTCAAACCAGGTGATCATTTTGGTGTTTGGGCCACTAACGTCCCAGAATGGGTCTTGCTACAGTTTGCGACCGCGCGAATCGGCGTTGTGTTGGTGACGATCAATCCCTCCTATCGAACAAACGAGTTGGCTTATGTCATGCGCCAAGCGGACCTGAAAGGCATCGCTTTGGTAGACACGTTTAAGTCGACCGATTATGTCGCGTCCCTCAACGAAGCGTGCCCTGAAATCATAGGTAGTCTACCGGGCTCGCTATCCAGTAACGAATTCCCAAAGCTCCGATGGGTGATTTCCCTTAGAGGTCAAACACCTCGTGGGATGATGTCGTTTGCTGATTTGCAATCTCAATGTGACAAAGTCTCCCAGGAAGAGTTGCGCCGCGTGGAAGCAAGTATTGGAAACCACGATGCGGTCAATATTCAATACACTTCGGGTACCACGGGATTTCCCAAGGGAGCCACCCTGTCCCATCGTAACGTGCTCTTGAATGCATACTATGCCGGGGCGAGTCAGCGATATACTTCGGCGGATCGCATCTGCATACCCGTTCCTTTGTATCATTGCTTTGGCTGCGTTTTAGGAACGCTATGCTCGATCGTCTCCGGTGCCACGATGATTTTTCCTGCCGAAAGTTTTCAAGCAGGCGCCGCTTTGAAAGCCGTTGAAGAGGAGAGTTGCACTTCCCTGTACGGGGTTCCAACAATGTTCATCGCAATGTTGGAGCACAACGATTATGCGAAACGAAATCTCAAATCGCTAAGAACCGGAATCATGGCCGGTAGCCCCTGCCCGATCGAGTTGATGAAACGCGTGACGAATGACATGGGCGCTTCGCAAATTACCATCGGATATGGCCAAACCGAAGCATCCCCGCTCATCACGCAAACGCGAACAGATGATCCAATCGAATTGCGTGTGGGCACGGTTGGTCGAGCTTTACCACACGTGGAAGTGAAAATTGTTGACCCGGAAACCGGCAACGATTTGCCGGCCTTGCGACCGGGAGAGCTGTGTTGTCGTGGGCATAACGTAATGATCGGATATTATAACATGCCCGGAAAAACGACCGAAGCGATTGATCGGGAAGGTTGGTTGCATACAGGGGATTTAGCTTTACGAGAACCGAACGGATACTTTCGGATCACTGGGCGACTGCGTGACTTGATTATTCGGGGTGGTGAAAATATCTATCCACGCGAAATTGAAGAACGGCTGTATGAGCATCCGTCTGTCGAAGATGTGCAGGTCGTTGGGGTGCCGGACCGGAAATTCGGGGAAGAGGTTTTGGCCTGGGTCAAGCTTCGATCGGGATGTGCGGCGTCGCCAGAGGAACTCGTTGCCTTTTGTCGAGCCAAGTTAGCTCACTTTAAGGTGCCGCACTATTGGAAATTTGTCGACGGCTTTCCAACCACAGTGACCGGTAAGATTCAAAAATACAAAATTCGCGATGTGGCGATCGAGGAATTGGGACTTCAGGAAGTAGCCAAGACTGAGATGGCTTGATTGTCTAAGAAACATTTCGATGGGATAAACAAATGAAATTAGAGAACACGACGGTCCTCATATCGGGCGGTAGCTCGGGGCTAGGCGCGGCCTGTTGCTTGCGATTTGCTTCGCTTGGAGCGAATGTGGTTATTGCGGATTTGCTGCCTCCTCGAAACGAACTGCCAAGCGAGGTTGCTTCGCGAGTCCGATTTGTGCGAACAGATGTCACTCAAGAAGCGGACGTGCAATCGGCTGTGAACACTGCGGTCGCTGAATTTGGCGGTCTGTCGGGCGTGATCGTTTGTGCGGGGATATTGCATGCCGAAAGGGTGTTGGGTCGCGAAGGTCCCGCGTCCCTTGCGGCCTTTCGACGCGTCATTGATGTTAACTTAGTAGGCGCGTACAACGTCGTACGATTGGCTGCAGAGGCTATGTCGAGGCAATCGCCCGACGAAGATGGAGAACGGGGCGTCGTCGTCATGACAGCGTCGGTGGCGGCCTTTGACGGGCAAATCGGTCAGGCTTCGTATTCTGCTTCGAAAGGCGGAATCGCTTCGTTGACTTTGCCGCTCGCTCGCGATTTGGCTCGCCATGGAATCCGCGTTGTCAGCATTGCACCTGGCGTTTTTGAAACGCCCATGATGCAGGTCGCACCCGATAAGGTCCGCCAATCCTTAATCGATCAGACTCCGTTTCCCAACCGTCTTGGCAATCCAGACGAGTTTGCCGCAACGGTAGAACACATTTTTGAAAATCGAATGCTTAACGGTTGCACGATCCGTCTGGACGGTGCGCTTCGCATGGCTGCCAAGTGAACTACATGGCGTAAGTCGAGTCTTTGGCTCGCGCGAAAAAAACCTTGTAGAAGAAATTGTCTCCTACAAGGTTCGTAGTTCTTGGTTAAACCGATTGGGCATTTTGCTAAGCCAACGTGGCTTTTGCTGCTGCCATCAAGGATTCGTCGTCGTTGTCCGTCAGATCCGTAAGGTTACGGTTAATGAGGCGAATCGACGACTCCAGAAACGCGGTTGCGACGGCATTGTTAGATGTATTGCCACCGACAAGCTCGGCGTCCCACCTGCTGAGCGTGCAGAGCGATGCATACAACTCCATTGCAGCCCAAGAAATCTTTTCGTGTTGCAATTGTCGTTCGATGACTTCCTCGCGATGACGGAAAATCGTCTTCTGAACGTGGTTTCCGAATCGACCCACCAAGGTACCGATACGACCCGCAAACGACTGTAGTTCCGGGGATCGAATTGGCACGGTTGGCGACGTGAATTGCATGCTCGTCCAATCCATGGCAAGTTTATTGATCTTGCCAACCGCCGACCAAGGCTTCTTCAAGGAATCATAAACATCCTTTAACCGAAGAGCCGGTCCGCGCATTCCGGCCATGCAAATAAACGACATGAGCACTTCGTTAGCACCTTCACCGATTTGGTTGATGCGATGATCGCGAAGCATTCGTTCGAGCGGATTGTCTGTAAAATAAGCGGAACCGCCGTGAATTTGAAAAGCTTCGTTGACGATCGTCCATAATCGTTCGGTACTCCAAACTTTGAGCATCGCCGTTTCCAGCATGTAATCTTCCAAGCCGCGGTCGATCAACCCGGCCGTCACGGTCGTCATGGCCTCCATGGCGTACGTCCAAGCCGCCATGCGAGCAATTTTCTGCTGGACCAATTCAAATTCGGCAAGCGTGCGATTGAACTGGCGTCGCGATTTCGCGTGCTTGATCGCCATTTGCAAACACGTTTTGGCCGCACCGGTACAGCACGCGCCAAAGGTCGTGCGACCAAAATCGAGGACCGTCAAAGCAACCTTAAGTCCCTTTCCTAGTGGGCCGAGGATGTTTTCCTTGGGCACTCGCATATTTTCAAAGGCAAGCCGCGCTGTTGCAGTACCGCGAATCCCTACTTTTTCCATGCGAGCTTCGACAACGCGAAAACCTGGCATATCCGGAGTTACCAAAAATGCCGTAATGGACGTTGTGTCTTTTCCAGGAACGGGTGTGCGTGCCATGACGGTTAGCACATCGGAAATAGCACCGTTGGTGATATACCGTTTTTCGCCATTAAGAATGTAGTGGGAACCGTCCTCGCTCAGGGTAGCTTGTGTTTGAACATTGGCTGCGTCCGAGCCAGCGTTTACTTCGGTTAATGCGAACGCGCCGATCTTGTCGCCCGAGACCATGTCTGGTAGCCATTTGCGTTTTTGCTCTTCGCTTCCAAACAACAGCAGACCTCGCATGCCAATGGAGTGATGCGCGTTGACAAAGATCGATGTCGAGCTGCAACGGCCGCCGATTACTTCGAGCAGTTTGCAATATCCCATTTGCGTGAATCCACGGCCACCAATCTCCTTGGGAGCCGTCATCCCCAAAATACCGAGATGCGCAAGCCCACTTATGACGCTTTGCGGAATGTCCGCTTTGCGATCGATATCGGTTGGATCCAAACTGGAGTCACAAAACTGTGTTAGTTCTCTCACAGCGGAATCAACGTCGGATTTTTGCTGCGGGGTAAATTGGGGATAAGGAAAAATCCAATCGGAAACGAGTTTGCCCCAATAGAGACCCTTAGCAATGCCCATCTGTTCGCGGAAGGACGACAAAATCTCTTCGGCCTGTTTGATTTGTTTTTCGCGTTCGGCGAGGCGTTCGGATTGTGTGGTTGTGCTCATGGAGTTGATCCCTTAGTTTTGAATTCCAGAGGTCCAGTAAGGATTGCGTTTTTCTAGGAAAGCCGCTAATCCCTCTTGGGCCTCTTTACTGTATCGCGCCTGCAAGTGGACGTCGATTAAAGAAGAATGGTCATCGTCTGACCGACAAGTATGATTCAATAATAGTTTGGTTTGTCGTATGGTTTCGGGGCCACCCTGCAGGACGGACACAGCCAGTGCGGTGGCTTCGGCGAGAACTTGTTCGGAGGCAACGATACGTTGAAAGAGCCCGATCTGCTCGGCCTTTTCGGCACCGATCGGATTGCCAACTAAGAACAACTCGCGAAGATCGCCTTCGCGTACTTTGGATTTAAGCACGCCACAGATCAACGCTGGCAACAGTCCCCGACGGGCTTCGGGAAAACCAATCGTGACGTCCTTCGATCCAACCGCCATATCGCATGCCGCCATCAATCCCGCGCCACCGGCAAACGCTCCCCCGCGAACTGCCGCGATAGTCACCAGCGGCGTTTCCCGCATCAAGTTGAGTGCTCGCTCAACGCAAGCAGCAGAACGCTGCACAAGCGATGGATCGGAAGCTTCCTTGAGATCGAGTCCGGCCGAAAAAACGGGACCCGCTCCTTGAAGAATGATCACGCGATTCGAAGGGTCGGCCGCCAACCGCTCGACCAAATCACACAGTGTGTCGATCAAAGCGATGGACAAGGCATTTCGACGTTCCGGTCGATTCAACGTCACCAACGTCAGTCCTGGTAATAACGATTCAGTCAGTACCAACTCGGCCATAAATGCAAACACTTTCAAAAGGAAACTCAACGATGCGAAGCGAATAGAAGAACAAGTAGTTTCGACAAGTATTTCGTGCTCGGAGATCGAAGTCCGTCGCCATGTTTTGGGCTAATTCGTTATGCCAACGAACATCCCGTAACTGGCAGCACAGGCCATTAGGGCAATTATTGTTCCCACAGGCACCCGGTAATGGCTATGAATTCTAGCAATGGTAACCGGTATTAGAAATGCCGCTACTGAGACTGCAACCGACATTACATCGGATCGAAGGGCTTCTGATATCGAAGAGAACAGCAGTTTCGTCGCAAAAATCCCGAGTAAATCGAAGAAATTGGCTGTAAGCCCAGAAGTACCCACGTCCGCAAAAAATTTACTTGGCAAGAAAACCCACACCCAAGGCAGGTACAGGCAACAGGAAACCCAAAGTGTCGATTGGCGAGTTCTCGGGCATCCAAACAAGTACGTCAACTCCACAATTGCCAGAACAATTCTCGATCCCCAATCGAGAAAAGGGAAAGCTATCCCCCACATTGCCAACGCGACGAGAAGAAGAACGGCGAAATTTCTATCGAGTCGAGGGCGTTCGTAACCAAATTGATTCCCACATCGGTTGCCCGTTGCCTGACCTTCATCAACGACTATAGAACACTGACCTGGCAGTGGCACCCCAGAATTTTGTTCGTCAATCATTGGTTTCAGCGAACGAATTCGCGGACATCAAAGTCGGCAACATTGATCTTCTCATGGCGTTGAAAGTCAAAGGCTTCGCCATCGGTCAAAATGATTGGGTCCGGTGACTCATCCGCAGTAGGGCGATAAATTCGAACTTCTTTCTTTCCCGCAATGCGTGCTTTGGTGCCGCGAACGATCATCGCCGTCGATTCATCCAAACCAATTCCCCAACATTGTGGTAGAAACTGCGCGAAACTTTCTAGGCCGGACAACGCGTCGCGGGGCAAAAGCCGACGGTCCACCGTTACTCCCGGTAGCAAACCAAAACCCGCCTTAATGCCGTTCGTTTCGGATGCTTCAGGTTCGAGCAATTCTCCTCGCACCAGATATTCTCCCAACAAGGAAGCACCCGCCGAAGTTCCGCCGATAACTCCACCGTCGTCGAGACAATCACGTAGAACACTCAAGACGGGTGAATCTTCGTAGGCTTCGCAGAAATGCCATGGACGTTCGCCATCGAACCAAATGCCCTTGGCACTGCGCAAGGTTGACAGCAAAGCCGCTTCGTTCTCATCCTGCCACCGGCTTTGTGGCATTACGACAACATCCGTTGCGCCCGCTGCCATCAAGTAGTCGTAAACTTCCGGTTCCGCTTCTTCAGCGGAAGTTGGTAATATGACGATTGGAGAGTGAATCCCCCCGGCTAATTGAACGAATTGCGATGCGAGTTCACTTGTCATTACACCTCCGCCAACCAACATCAAACTGCCACAATCGACACTGGGCACAATCGGTTTCTTATGTTCTTGCGATGATACCGTCCTCTGTCTAGCTTCGCGGCGCATGTTTGGCAAGTCTTTTGGTGGGTCATTCGCAGTCATCAGAACGCGGATCGCATCTTGTGTTGCGGATGGAGCATGGCAAATGGTGACATTCGATTTGCCAACGACACGCATGGATCGACCTTCAACCACCAACGCAGTCGACTCATCGATTCCGACACCAAACAAATGAGGGTTTTGATCAATCGCATCCGACAATCGATCGATTCGTCGACGTTCCGTAAAATGCTGGTCGACGATACTGCCTGGTAGAAGATCAAAGCCTCGGCCGATCCGAGCTTTTTGTCGACCTTCAACAATCATGGTCTTGGATTGAATCGCTGCGCCAGCCGATGTTCCGCCCACGACGCCACCGCGGCGAAGCACATTCTTGATCGCCCGCTCCACAAGCGTATCCACATAGGATTCACTGAGCCTCTGTTGAATACCCCCATCAATCCATACTGCGGTAGCTTCTAGAAGAGGCTTAACGAAGTCGGTATCGTTTGCTTGGTCGCGTTGGCGAGTGTGAAGGACCACAGGGGCAGGCATGTTTCGTATCTGCCAAGCCAGCTTCAATGAGTGAATGAAATTTGGGTCGTCTGCATCTTCCTTAGCCGTCGGGATAACGACAAGCTTGGCATTTTCGCCGCCAGCCTTCTCGCGAAACAGGTCGATGACTTCCTGGGGCATATCACCTCCACCGACTATGACGAGACTGCCATAGATGCCGCGAGGATCAACCCATCGCGATGGAGGCGATAGCGGTGTTGAAGAAAAAGACTCTTGAGCGCCAGCGAAAGGGCAAATGCCCGCGAGGACAAGCCAACAAATAAGATGCCGATTGAACATAGCCTTGCGAATCCTTACGCGTGGATAATGATCAGCTTCTGGCCCCAATATTCCAATGGGCGCCAACCTTCTACTTCTATTCTTGTGTTCACGAAGGTCGAAAGTCAACCTCGAAAACCCCATAATGATAGCTGATGTCCAATTTCGTCGACATTAGGGATCTCATTACGAAGATATTGGGAACTAACATGGTTTGCGTTCTCGCACATAATTGCAAGCAGCTTCAGCGATTGCACTGCTCCCCCGCTAATCCGACTGTTCGGTTAAGCAACCCAGTCGTGCATAATGTTGCCGTGAACGTCGGTAAGCCGCATGTCCCGCCCACCCCATCGGAATGTGGATTTCGTATGATCGACTCCAAGCAGATAAAGCATCGTAGCGTGCAGGTCGTGCATTTCGACGCGGTCGCGAATCACCTTGTACCCAAACTCATCCGATTCACCATAAGCCATCCCGCCGCGCGTTCCTCCTCCTGCTAGCCAACACGTAAAAGCAAATGGATTGTGATCGCGCCCGTCCGAACCTTGAGCAAAAGGCGTACGGCCAAATTCTCCGGACCAAACCACCAGCGTGGAATCTAGCAAACCTCTTTGCTCTAAATCCGCCAACAAGCCCGCGATGGGTTGATCCACAGCAAGTGCGTTTCTGTTATGGCCATCGACCAACCCGCTATGCTGGTCCCATCGGTCCGTTCCCACCGATGGGCAAGTCAACTCGATGAAACGAACACCGCGCTCGACCAGCCTTCGAGCAAGTAAACATTCGCGCGCGAAGATGCGCGTTGGTTCATTCGGCACATCAAGCCCATACAACTCGCGCGTTGCTTGGGTTTCGTCGGTAATGTCAGTCAACTGCGGTACGGCTTGTTGCATGCGGAAAGCCATTTCATAGTTCGCGATTGCCGATTCGACTTGGTCGAAATTCCCTCGCTGATCAATGACTTGCCGGTCCAATTCCGACAATAATTCCAAGCGTCGGCGTTGAAACGAAGGATCGGCGTCACGCGATTCGACATTGGCGAGTGCTTGTCCCGAAGGTCGCAGTATCGAACCTTGATAGGACGCAGGCAAGAACCCTGATCCAAAACAATCGATACCGCCAGGTGGAATTAAACCGCCATTGAGCACCACAAAGCCTGGCAGTTCATCGCACTCGCTTCCTAAACCATACGTGATCCACGAACCCATGCTCGGGCGACCTTGCAAACCGTTTCCCGTATGCAAAAAATAATTTGCAAAAGTATGTTCCGGGAACTTGGATGTCATCGACCGAACAACGAGCAGTTTGTCGGCATGCTGAGCGACATGCGGAAACAGCGTGCTGATCTCTAAACCACTTTCGCCATGCTTGGAAAATTGCCAAGGGCTACCCAACATGCGACCGTTATTATTGAATTGCGTTGGCTCGACCTTAAAGAGTTTGTTTGGTTCTTCGCCATGGTGTTTGGTCAACAGCGGCTTGGGGTCGAAAGTATCAACTTGCGAAGGTCCCCCATCCATGTACAAAAAGATGACGCTTTTAGCGCGTTGGGGGAATTGAAGATCGTAAGCGCCTTTGCCCCCAAAACTCTTTTCACGCAAAAGCGATGCTAGCGCCAAGGCACCAAAACCGTTGGCGGTCCGCAGTAACATATCGCGACGCGAATAAGGAGCAGGTTGAAATCGACCGCAATGCATTCGGCAAGCCTACAAATTTAAAAGTAAAAAACAAACTCTTTGACAGTGAATATCACGTGTGCCAATTCCATCCAAGCCACTTGTTCGGTGCTTAGCTGCTGATCGATACTCGACCGAATAAATTTCAAAGCCGTTTCCAGTTCTCGCTGCGTCGGGCTTCTCGCGAAAGCAGATCGATACATCGAGTCGATACGACTTGCATCAGTGCCTGGCGATTTCAAAACCTGTTCTGCCCATCGACGCGACATTTCTCGAACCAACTCATCGTTGAGCATAATCAACGATTGGGCTGGCACATTCGATTGGTTTCGTCGCCCCATCGCACTGAATGGCGCTGGAGTGTCAAAAGTCAGCATGAAAGGAGAAAGGAAATTACGACGAATGGCCAAGTAAATGCTACGGCGACCATTGCCGTCCATGGGGCCACTGCCGCCCGGTCGACCGCGACCTTGCATGAAATCGGTCAAGTAAGCAGGGACCGGAATACCACCTTGCTGCAAATCGAGACTACCGGCGATTGCGAGTAAGTTATCGCGAATGGTCTCACCCTCCATCCGCTTAACATTGGCTCGATGGAGCCAAATATTTTGCGCATCCAGTTCTTCGTCTTGATCTCGGGTGGACGATTGTCGATACGATTGCGACAAGACAATGGATCGCATCAAGTCTTTGACCGACCAGTCGTGCTCAATCAACTTGTTGGCCAAGTGATCCAATAATTCCAAATTCGAAGGTCGCTCGCCCAGTACACCAAAATCATCGACGGTCGGAACGATACCGCGGCCAATCAAATGATGCCAAACGCGATTCGCAATCACGCGCGAAGGCTGCGGGTTGTTTGAGTCGGTTATTTGCTGAGCCAGCCACAGTCGGCCGCTTCCAACAATATCCGATGGAAATGGTTTATCACCAAAGGCCGTCAGGAATCGGCGAGGAGCTGGCTCCCCTAGGTTTTCGTGATTGCCGCGAACCAATACGAAATCGTTCTCGCCGCTACCGTCGGCCATGCCGGGGCATGTCATCGATTGATTGGGTAATCGTTCAATCAGCGATTTTTGTACTTGGCACCAATCCGCCAAGCAATCGCGAACTCCGCTTTTCTCATTCACCGACTCCGACGCGAGCGAGTCGCGATTTGCAACGCACCACTCAGTTGCCGCCGCCGCTCTCATGGCTCTGTGACTTTCAAATATCGGCTCACCCGCCAGCAGCGACTGTGCATCCAGTAAGACACGTCGTAGCAACTCCAGTTTTTGTTCCAATTCGGTTTTGGCAGGATTTGCAGCTTGTTCGACAGACCACTCCACTGCCGGTGGTGGCGCTCCATCGATGACCTGAGCGACCATGAGCGGTGAGTTTTCGATCGGCCAGAGTTCCAAGTGAATTCGCTTGCCTCGATACCTTTGCAAATCGTGGCTTACCCAGCGAATGGTGTTGATGTCAGCGCCGCCAAAAGTTGCTATGGTCGATCCGTGAAGCGGGCCCGCTACCAAACGGTGCGAATCAACAACTGCAAAAACTTGGCAATTGCCTCGAATTAAATAAGACAACGTGCCTGAGGTGACTTCGAATGTTGGCGTAATCAACGCACGAC
>JANMNK010001148.1:0-6908 GCA_031373875.1 Pirellulaceae bacterium
GTTTCGGGAACTGCCCCGCTCGAGCCGACCGTTGCCACGATCATGCCGGATGTTGTTGCGGTCTACGAACGTGTGATTCAAGTTAGATAGATTTATTAAGAGACGTCGGCAGACTTTTTTTCTGCCGGAGAGTCAACCGCATTTAGCTTCGGCCCACACCGAATACGGCTACTTGCAAATGGATACGAATTGTGTGAAGTGACCCTAGCGTCACAGGAGAGAGTCATGTTAACGCGAACAGCCTCAAATAATGCCCATTCCCGCGGATTGATCTTGATCATCGTCATGGGAATGCTGGCTGTATTTAGCCTACTTGCCGTCACGTTCGTCGTGTTCTCCGGTCAGTCGCGAACCGGCAGCATTGCGATCGAACGGCCTGTTCAAAAAGGCACGCCGGGACCGCAGTTAGCAGACATGATAGTGCAGCAAGTCCTGAGAGGTTCGAATGATCCGCTTTCCGCATTTCGCGGCCAAAGTGTCATGGGTGATGTCTATGGACCAAACTCGATTGTCGGTGCATTCGCAGTTCCTGCCTCCCTTGGATCGGGTGGTGGTGTCGTCCGCATGTACGACGATGGATTCTCGCCTGCACGCTATTTGCCATTTGTCAAAGTGCCATTGAGTTCTCCGGCCGGACTTGCCTCAGAAGACGACGCCTACAATGGACGATTAATCACTTTTACGGGTGGTCCGCTAGTCGGTCAAACTTTTCGTGTTCTTCAGTACATCGGAAATCGGACGGACACGATGGACCCATCGTACCCCTATCGTTATTCCGTTGTCATCGACCTTTCCACGGTCGATGTCGAGATGCTGCAAACCAATGGCTTTGTGCGATCTGCGAAAGAATGGCTGGATCGTTGGGTCGGAACAATGGCCAATGAAATTGCTTTCGGTGCCACTGACTACTCAGACCCAACAACGTACGTCGGTTACGGATTCTTGCTGAACGATGCTCCCTTTAATGGAGTCGGCTATGGGTTGGAAGTGTCAGGCGTGAATGTGGGAAATTTAGCGCAAGGAGTGTGGACAGATCCGAGTAATGCAAGTGGCCCCAAAATTCCTGTTGGCTTGTTGCATCAATACAACGGAGCCACATTGGCCGACGGGACAACCCCCGACCCCGTCTCGAACACTTGGATGGTCGGAGGAACAAACGAAGGCTTTGACGTCGCTGACTATCGCGACTTGTGGCTTGCTCGTGCAGTAGGTGACTCTGTGATTCCATCGTTCCATCGACCAGAAGTCATCAACTTCATCTCGAATCTTTATGGAGACCCGGCGTCGCTCTCCAGGGCTCAATTGATTCGCTTCCTTAATATTCTAGATTTCGCATCAGCCCGACCAATCGGATTGTCGACTGGCGATGCGACTGTCGATCGCAACACACGATTCGCAGGACGAGTTGGGACCGGAAATCCATTTCGGCAATCGATGTTAAGCATGGACATCAACAATTGGCCCGATACCGTTGAAGTTCAAAAAGTTCAAGCTTTCGTGGCGTGGATGATCGAAGGACCCTGGGACGTCGATAACGACAATGATGGTCGTGCAGAAAGTGTTTGGACGGATCCTAATTTGCCACTCATAACTGCAGCCGATGGCAAGCTTCTCAAAGTGCTCGTTGCGCCGATGATCGAGGATCTCGACGGTCGACTCAACGTCAACGCAAACGGTGATTGGCTGCAGAGCATTAATTACACGCCTGACCCAATGTTTCCAAACGATCCTTATCAAGACATTCTTGGGGGTTATGAAGGAGTTAACAGAGGAATAATTGATGACCAATATGCCGAGGGCGTTCAATACTTGTCTCAAGGTTTTGGTTATGGACCAGGTGAAATATCGTTCCTAGCTGCCCTGCCTCGCGCGACATTTGCAACACTCGCTATCAACCGATACGGTACCGACGGCGTTCCAGGGCGTGTAGGGAATGATGCGATCGGTCGGTTTTGGGAGCGAGAAGTCCAAAATTCTTATCGACATTTGCCGTTAACCAATGCCGAAGCAACCGCTGGATTGCCATTGAGTCGACGCGGACAATTAGCTGTCGGCATCGATCGATATGGCAATCCGTTGCTGCGAAATATCCAGATCGCTGGGGCACCCATATCTGAAACATTAGAAGATCCATATGAACTCCCACAAAGAACTCCCGCTCCAAGCGATACGCCCTATGAGTTGTCGGAGTTAGAAGCGGTGCTTCGTCGATTTGATTCCGATACTGCGCTACTCCCGAGCCGTTTGCGACGAACGCTGGGAGTCGATGTGAACGACACTCTTAACTCGATCATCACCAGTCGCAGTGCCGAGATTCGCTCGCCAGTTATCGGCACGCCGGTGGTTCGCGAAGTTCCCGCTGGAAGCGGTAACTTTGTTCACGTTACAGCAGGAAACTTGATGGGATGGATTCAATTGCTCTACGAAGAGCGATTCCGAACCGCCGCCGAAAGAACCGATGGCATCGCAGTGGATGCAAATAACCTACGTCAACTGCTCTTGCCGACGGAATTTCGCAAAGGCCTCCGTCTGAATCTGAACCGTCCTTTGGGTGATGGGTTGGACTCTGACAATGATGGCCAAATCGACGAACCCCACGAGTTACATACCACGGGTCAGATTGAAGGATACCCTGGAGATGTTCGTTTCAATGGTGAGTACACGCACGGGGTTACAGGCTCTCCCGCCCGACTTGCGTCGCGGCAACTACTTGCTCGCCAGCTTTATTGCCTCGCTCAGTTGTTGGTACCTCGGGCGTACGATTTCCCGGGGACTTCAACATACCCAAAAGCCACTCAAGACGAGCAGGACAAATTGCGAGCGCGTATCTTGGCGCAATGGGCGGTTAACGTCGTCGATTTCCGAGATGAAGACGCCGGTATGACGCGATTCGAGTATGACGTCTGGCCTTGGGGGAAAGGTTCCTCCGGAGGAAATCCCCCAAAATTTATCCAATGGAATCCGTACTGGCCAAATGCAGCAAATTCGAATGATCCGAATATGCTCAGCGGCAACGTTGTCTGGGGCATGGAGTTTCCCGAACTTGTCATGTCAGAGGCTATCGCGCTTCACGACAAACGCATGAAAGACACCGATGATGATGACAATAAAGGTAAGACAACGAGTGATCCGACTGACCCCGATGCGACTTCCGATCAATATCGTCTGCCCCAAGGTTCGACTTTTATCGAGTTGATGTGCCCACGAACCACCGCAACAGCCGACAATCAGTACGCTCCAGCCGCAACTTCTTCGATGTATACAACCGACGGTTCAGGAAATGTGGTGCTTGATTTGTCTCGTATGTCGGGAAGCGTTCCTGGGGTTCCCCAACCTTACGGTATCCAACCTGTGTGGCGTATCGGTATAGGCGCTTACCAAGCTCAAAACGAAACGTCTCAATATCAATCGACTGCGAGCGCGGCAATCGAACAAGCTAATGGGTTACCATTCAGTCTTAGCAATCCCGCACAGCGATTGGCTTTTGAAAGGATGGTTTGGTTCACTAACTCAAGCCCAGCCGGGGTTAACGTTCCAAACTTAATCAACAACGATCCCGCGTTAGGTGCGGTGATGCCCGATGCGACGCATCGCGTGTTCCGATATCGAACAGGTTCAACGTTACTCGCTGGCGGTTCGTACTGTGTGATTGGACCGCGTGCGACGACGTACATTGGCTCCAACAACGTTCCCAGCCCGCCGGTAAATCATGAGCCGAGTCCGCAATACATCGAGCTCGCCCCGAATGCGGTCACCGTTTACAAAATGGATGGTAGTGTTGCCACTTCGCTTAGTGGTAACGCTTCGATAAAGCCAGCTTTGGGTATGATTGTCGCTGCCGAGCCGCCAGATGCATCGTGGAATCCAAATTTTCCAGATGGGGTCGGTTTGAATATTTCTGAACCACTGCCGAAGGCAGCCGGGTACTATTCCCCTCGACCAAATTTCCGGCTTAATTCGATGGACAATGGAGACCCCATGTATCCAACAATTCCTGGATTCCAAAATATGCCGCCAGATTCCTGGAAGGATTTCGCGACAAATCCGGCATCCAAGACTTTGCCAGACGAACCTTTCGACATGACCAACCCGATTCTGGTGAATGCGGGGGTCGTTTCTGCAACGGACGGCAATGGCGTGGGGTCCGTGCCGAATATTGCGGCTGCTTATCTACAGCGGTTGGCCGATCCAGAATTCCCTTACGATCCTATCTACAATCCGTACATCACAATCGATTGGATGCCGTTGGACTTAACTGTATTCAATGGCGAGGATACCGAAGCTGCAACTTTGGCTGTCCAATTCCAATCAAAGTACAAAGACGGCCGACAAGTAGTGAATGCAAGTGCTGCCGAAAGCGCTCAATCAACTGGCTTGACTTTCTTGACTTATTCGACGGCTGCGATGGCTCCTACTCCTCTATACACAGGCACCTATGGTGGAAAGGGTGATACGCCTTACTTCCGCTATCAAATGGGCGGTTACACGCATCCATTGATCACGAACGCTACTAGCATGTCGTTTGGCTACCTCAACGAAGGCAAACTTGCTGTGACGGCGTCAGCAATTACGGATCCGACTTTCTACGATGCTTATGGACCGGCGTACAACTCGACAGTTAACACTCTCGATGGCGGGCCGCAAACCACCTTGGCATCGGTGTTTTGGTTCAATCGACCATTCGCGACTCCAGGTGAGTTGATGATTGTTCCCTATGCTGGACCGGGCCAATTGAATCAGTGTATTCGAACGGTGAACGCAACCAGTCTTTACGACACCCAGTCGAGCGCGGCGAGAAAACTAGCTAGTCCGTTCGGCGCTGGATTGGATTTCTTTGGCCTCACAGCAATGAAGACATCGAACCCTGACCCCATGAACATCACTCAGTACTGGCAAAAGGCAGGTGGAACCACGGCAGAGTCCGATCTGTCATTGCTCATGGAGCTTGTCGAAACGCCTTCGCCATTCTCAGATGCGGGACGTATTATTCCTCCGCGCGAGATAGTGAATGTCGATGCATCAGCTCCCAACATCAGACCAGCATTGCCCGGTAATCCGTATTTCCTCATGGGCAATTATTTGCCGCCCGGAAACGATCTGTCGAGCTTCGTCAATAGCGGCAAAATCAACATCAACACAATCCATGACGCCCGCGTTTGGGAAGGTGTTGAATGGAACTATTACCGAGGAACCGATCGAAGTAGTCCGAATGGCAAAAGCAATTGGGCTGCAATAGAGAATGCAAGACGTGGTTATGTTCCTTCGACGACGAACGCTTTCTTCAGTGGTTTCCCCGTTTCAGCCAGCAATATGCATGTTGCTTACCCAACTCAGTACGCTGGTGCATTCCGAAGCGGTTTCTTGGCAAATATCGCGCCTGACTTGCCAAGCCCGATTACTGCAGCTCCCTATGGTCTAATAGGGTTGCGAGGATCGCGAAGCGATGCGACGTCCATGTACCGTCCGAACCCAGCCGCTGTTGCTGAACCGGCATTTATCGGGCAATCACCGAATTTGCGACAATATCAAGGTGCCCCTACTGCACAAACCGCCGTGCTCGGGAAATACCAGCAAGCTGATCGGCAGAACTACATTGCTCTTCAACGAATGATGCGACTGCCAAATCTAATCTCGCAGCAATCAAATGTGTTAACCGTTCGCATGACGATTGGTTTCTTTGAATACGATCCGGTTCATGGACTAGGGCCTGAACATGTTGGAACCAGCGGCGAAACAAAACGGCATCGGGCGTTTTATGTTATTGATCGCTCGATCCCTGTGGGTTATCGTACAGGAGAAGATTTGAATACCGAAAAGACAATTCTCCTGCGACGATACATCAAGTAACAACTATGAACTCGATTTGCCGCCTAGCCTATGTATCTGCCGTCTGCTGGGCGGCAATGGTTCAATCGACGCTGGCCCAATACGGGGCTGACGCTCACACTCAACAAGCTCTGCTAGGCGAATACGATTTGCTTAGTCCCTCAGCGAACGCCGCACGGGTCGGACTACAGCTTACGTTCGTTAATGATGCTCCCAAAGCTCGACTCTATTTCGGTGGGTTGCCTGGGACGGGTTGGAATCAATCAAAACCGGTTGAATTATCCGGAGCATTCACCGACGGATTGTTGCAATTACAAGGCGATGGTTTTCAAATCGACTTGCTGACCGAGCAACAACATCAATCCAATGCTCGCGCGACTAATAAAGCGGATCACAGCAGCCTGTTGAAGGCTGCTTCGCAGGAGATATTTGTTTCAAGCGCCCATCTATCCAAGTCCGGCAGCGATCCATCATCGTCCAGCGTGTCGGTCGCCGAAGTGACTTGGCCGAACGGTACAAAGAGCCGACTTATTAAAGTTGATCGCCATGGCATAACTCTTGGACAACGACCCCCTGCGAATGCAATCGTACTCTTTGGTGACGACTCCCATCCTCATCATCTTCTGAATCCTCGAGTGTCTCCCGAAGGCTATTTGATGATCGGTACCGAGACCGATTTCCCCGTTCAGTCATTTCGCATGCATGTCGAATTTCGTATCCCCTATATGCCGTCTCAAACCGGTCAAGGCCGCGGTAATAGCGGTATTTACATTCAGCGTCGCTACGAAGTCCAAGTGCTCGACTCGTTTGCATTCGCACCCGTAAAAGATGGTTGCGCATCGCTTTACAAGCAACGCCCAGCCGATGTGAACATGTCCGCACCTCCGGGCAAATGGCAGTCGTACGATTTGTTTTTTGAGAAAGCGCGATGGGACATTTGCGGCAACAAGATCCGGCCCGCACACATCTCCGTTATTCACAACGGCGTCCCCGTGCATTATCGCCAACCTATTATCGCAAAGACGGGGGCAGGAAAACCGGAAGGACCCGAACCAATGCCCATTCTCTTTCAAGACCACGGC
>JANMNK010001157.1:0-4955 GCA_031373875.1 Pirellulaceae bacterium
TTATCAAAAACGAAGGCCGAGTACCATCTGTGCGAACAATGACTTCCAGCCCTTCCATCGCTTGTGGAGCGTTGTTCAAGGCTTCATTGTTGTCCGCGACCATTCGGAGCCCATCGCCACCTTGCTCAACTACTTTGTCGACAAGCTGCAATAAACTCGGGTCGTTACTCATGTACTTCTTGACGAAGGATCGTAAATGCCGTTTCGCAACATCCGTTCGCTCTTTGATCGAATCCGAAGTTAAATTCGGCTCTTGTTGAGGGGCAAATGATGTTTCAAGAGACGCCGTTCGCTCAATGTGTGATCCAGGTTGGGCACTTAGCAAATTCTTGAAATACGATAGGGGCGATTTTTTTGGTCGGCTAGGGTCGCTTGACATGATGGCTCCATTTTGATTTTTCATTTGGAAAGTTGATTGCCAAAATTTTGGGAGTGTTGCAGGTTATTTAATTCGGCAACTGCCGAAGTATTTTTTTCAGATATCCCTTCATGTAGTGATCTGAAAAGTAATTGGGCAGCAGACCTTCGAGCGCAGTGCTTTCGGTCATAGCAACCGGAGGCTGCACGCGAGACATTGCCTTGGCTTGCTCAAACTCGACCATAGATAATGTTTGTTCATCATTTCCAACGATCGCATCGCTGGCGACCGATTCCACCGAATCCCCAATCACGTCTCCGATATCGTTGAACTTAATTCGGCGTCCAACATGCTTGTAGCCTGGTGGAACGCGCGGGACGATATCATCAGCATTGACAAACCGGTAAAATCGCCCTGCGAATTCATTATTCATCAAAGCTTGAAACGCCGATCCACCCACGCAGGGTTGACCGAATGTGTAGATGCTTGCGATGTCGTACGTACCCCGCCATTCCGCAGCAGCGATCGTCGCAAGCGCACCACCTAAACTATGTCCCGTTAGCAATAATTTGCGGCCTGCAATCAACGGATCGATCAAATCGCGCAATCGATTACGAACGATTTTAAAGGCCTCAAGAAAACCACGATGAACAGTCCCATAACTCGTTGTTGTTCCCAGGACGTTCAAGTTGCTAAACCAATCAAGGACTTCTTTGGTTCCACGAAAAGCGACCAAAACAGCCTTGTCTGTCGAAGCCACAAAACACTGCGTTTCGCCACCTTGAACGAAACTGACGTTTTGCAGTTGCCACACATCGCGGCAAACTCGCTGAACCTCGATACGATCTTCGTACGATAAATGGCTCAAATCGGCTGCTGAAATAGCCGTATTCCAATCGAGTCCAGTGGCTAACAGGGATACCTTTGAAAATCGCGAGTACGCTACCGGCGCGATGTCTGGCTCCGCGGATCCAAAAAGTCCCTCAACGGCCCCTTCTGGCCGAGCGCCTCCGTCACGCTGCTCCATCGACATGGATGATGCCGGAATCGGCTGACCTAACTGAATCGATACCCGAATCGGAACGATCCATTCTGCCGTTAAACCCTCCAACCTGAACGAACTTTCATTCTGCGATTTGCGAGTCTTGTCGTTCATAAAAATATCCTTTCAAAGGTATCCGCGGTGCGTTAACCGATTCTCGAAACCTAATTACCACTCGATTTCAACTCAATGCGATCGAACGTGACTTGGCTCTCGGAAGATGAAGTCTCAAGCAAATCGACGAGTGTCGCATCTTCCAACATCGTGGAAATAGGGGTTACGGGTTCCAAGGTCACCGAGATTGAGTCAGCCTTCCAAAGGTTGGCTTCTCTTAGTCTTGCTACCGTGTCCGTTGCATCGAAAGTCTGAACGGTCGAGCCCCCAAGTTCTGGTGCTTCGTGCGATACGTGTTCATCATGTGCTGCGTGTGCGTCGTGGCCTTGATGCTCATTGGCAGCTACCCCAAATAAACTGACCGTGGCAACACGATACAAGCGTTTTACTTCCGGTCGCGTTTCATTCTCAGGCAAATTAATATAGACCGAGTAAGTAAATCGCGGTGCGGTTTTGGCAGCGAGACCATGTATATCGATAAGCAATCGTTCTGTTGCAGCAGGACTAGCTGATTCTGTGACTGATTCGAGCGCTCCAGCACCAGTATCTTGCAACGTCAAGTTGACGCGTTTTGCTTCCAGTCCCAAAGTTTGCGCAGCGACGGGCGTTTCTAAACCATCCACTGCCCGCGAAGAAGCAATTGTCTTTGGAGCAGCAACATCGGCCGTTTCCATCATGCCATCACTGCCAACTGTAGGCGGAGTAACTTGGAGTGATTCCGTAGCACCCGACAGTCCAGAGTAACGATATCCAAGCTGAGACGATTTAATAAAATCACCAACTCGCATCGCAACCACAGTTCCCGTTTTATCGATCAAGGAGAACTGTCGACTAAGATAAGCAGCATCGGTGGGATTCGCGCGTCCCCCGCCCGATGCCAGCCAAGCATCCCACACGCGATCAATATTGCAGTGATGGAGCCAAAATATGGGATCGTTTGCTGCAGTTGGAACACTGCCCATTCGACCACCAACCAGGACATGCACCGCGTTGTGCGACGAGCGTTCGAGCATGCTGCTAAAACTGAAATAGTTTGTATTGGATGTGCTAGCCAGCAAATCATCAACAACGACAGATGACGGAAGCAACTGGCCGGCGTTAATCGAACGACTACTTTCGAACAAACTACTCGTAGAATCTCGAAATGCCGCAGGTAGAGATGGCGAAGTGGACCAGTCCCAGTACGGCAGATTCAGGGAATCATCACCACTCGCTTGACGTAAAATATTCTCGAACTGATAAATGTACGCTCGATGCCAAGTTAAAAAGTGCGTCGTTCCGTGTTGGCATTGGTTCCATAGAGGATTGTTTGCGGGCGTGTTCTCACCGTGAATGTTCGCTTGAAAAGCCCAGCTTGTTGGGTCCGTTGCGGGACGAGATTTCATAACGCTGACACCCTGTGCTAACGTCGCGACTTCGGAAGGTGTCAAGTCAAGTACATTTTTTCGCACGCGAAGCTGATTAGCAAAGAATTGAGTTTTGACTCCATCACCTACGCCGTGTATTCGTACGCCTTTCAGCCAAGGTGCCGCGATCGTGACTTGCGGGTAGGTATCTGAGGCCTCGACAGTAGAGATCACTGCGGCTGCCGGACCCGTTGGAGGTGTCGCAACGAGAAAATAATCTTGCACGCCGTCCAGAGGAGGCATCACGTAGATCGCTCGAATGAGGCGAACGTCCGTAAAGCCCGTCGTTGGAACCAATCCTGTCGCCGTGACAACCATGTTTGGCGGATTAATTGTTTGAAAAATAATGTTCACGGTGGAAATCTGCGAAACGACTTGCGGTTCAGCAGACCACGATGAATTGAGCAGTACAGTAACGAACATGACTGCAATCAAACTTCTTGAAAACATTTTTTTGCTCCTCGCGGTTTGCCGGGATTACGGGAAATCTTTTGGATTGCATAGATCATCCAAACATCAATTCGCGTTGCAGTTCAGCAACCAAGCTCTTATTTGATCGTAGCTCTATAGGAAGTCAAAAAATCTATCGGGGGGTATGCTCACCCCCCGATAGAAACCGTGGTATTTCAAGCTGCTGCCCAAAAAATTCTTTAAATTGTCATGGTTTTATGTGGGGCGACTCCAGCAGAACGGTCACTTGCTCAGCGTTCCCCTGCCACTTTTGAGTTAACGTTTCGGAATCGCTCTGCTGGCTTTTTTACTCGCGTTCGCATGGTCGATTACCCAAAGCAGTCGTCGATACCGTTCTACATTGTTTCGATGTGAAAGATGTTCAGTTGACGACCTGTCTCTGGGTTATCGGTGACGTGGATGTGACGACCAAGGCGTAGTCTTGGCTTGAGTTTTGGCCAAGCAAGTTCTGCGCGGATATTTGGATGAGATAGTCGCCCGCACTGGCGTTCGGAAGACGAAGCACTTCTACATTGTTCGCCGTATCGGGTCCTCCCAAACTGAATGGCATCTGAGAATTGCCATACCACTTCTTCTTCAAATTATCCGGAAGCAACTGCACAAACAGGTTAAGATTGTTTTGCAAACCTCGTTGGGGGCGATCCGTATACGCCAAACAGAATCTCAAATCACCCGGTGTGCTAATTGTGAAAGAGTATCGATGTCGCTCGCCGCTATTTTTAAAGAGACGGTCCGGCGATTTCCAGGTGTCAATAAAGATGAGGTCGAGCGTTTTCGTCCCGTTCGAGCCACCCATAAAGAAGCTAGGCAAAGTCGACTCCATGTCAATCGCCCCAAAGCCTTGATGTAAATTCGGTTGACCGGGATGGTCAGCAGTCGCATCGGGTGCCGACAGCCATTTCGTACCATTGATCAATGTTGCCTTGATCAAAGCGGCACTCGGCTCGTGATTTCGTTCCTTGCGAAAAAACTCCCTTACCAAAGCGGCACATCCTGCAACCAACGGTGCAGACATGCTCGTACCTCCGTCGAACGCATATTGATTTCCCGGTGTGGTACTCATACCCCAGAAATTGATGATGGGTGCTTTCGATGATTTACAAGACAGGATATCTGTACCGGGCGCGACGATATCCGGTTTGATTCGATAATCATCCGAAGGGCCACGACTGCTGAATCCTGCAATTGCTTCGGGATCTCCTGAAACCGTTTGCGACTCGATCGGCGTAATATTAGGCGGGACATTCGTAGATGCTGGAAAATCATTTGGCCAAGCTTGTCCATAGCTCAAAGTCGAATAACCGCCTAACTTGCGATCGGATCTAGAAGCGCCGACCGTAATACAGTTCTTTGCGGTTGCAGGCGCGCCCACGGATCGCCAATCCACGAAACCATCTTTGGCCATTTTTTGATCTGGCGGCAGCGGCTCAGCAGAGCGACCTGCGTTGCCCGCGCTGAAAACAATAACCATATCGCGATGCTCGTAGACAAACTGATCGACTTCGCGACTCGTTGAACGGTAACTACCAGCGGCAAGTGCTCCCCAGCTATTATTGTGAACTCG
>JANMNK010001167.1:0-1723 GCA_031373875.1 Pirellulaceae bacterium
AGCCCCTCGATGCTGACCGACGACGTGTTTGGCTCGGTTGCCCAAGGTTGCCGCTTCGTCTGGATTTTCAACCAGGCGGGCGACCCAAGCCACTAATTCTGCTGGCTGGTGTAATGTGTGGGCTGCCGCTTCGCTCCTTAGTAGCTCGACAATGTCACGAAAATTCCAAGTATTTGGACCAAAGCTTGTAGCAACTCCAAAGCCAGCGGGCTCGATCATGTTCTGGCCACCTCGATCGCCGAAACTCCCTCCGACAAACCCAATATCTGCCAAACCCCACCACCAACGCAGTTCACCGATCGTATCGCCTAGCAAAATTCGCCAAGGTTCGTTCAACGGTTCCTCGGTCATGGTACTACGTCGGGTCCAAGGCAACTTTGAATCACGAATCACGTCCGCAACTTGTTCGAATCGTTCTGGATGTCGGGGGACAACGATCAAACGCAAGTCAGGATAATGCGAAGCCAACGAAGCAAAAGCGTCAATCGCGTATTCTTCTTCGGGCTCTTGCGTGCTACCCACAACCCAAATGCGCTCGTTCCCGCAAAGTTGTAGCTGCCGACGCCGCGCTAGAATTTCAGGGTGCTGCCGATTAGATTCCGCGCCGTCAAATTTCATCGAACCCGTTACAGCAATCCGTTCCGCAGATGCGCCGAGTTCGATGAATCGCTGACAGTAGACAGGGTCTTGTACGCCTATCCATCGCACGTGACTTAGTACCTTGCTGGTCAGCCAACGTAATCGCCGATAACCATGAAAGCTTTTTTCGCTCAGTCGTCCATTAACGATCGTAACTGCGCAGCCAGATCGATCGGCGATCCGAATCAAGTTTGGCCATAGCTCTAATTCGACAAGAACAATCAGTTCGGGTCGGAGTCTGTTGAGTGCATTGCGAACCGCCCAAGTAAAGTCCATTGGGCAATAACAGACTTGGTGCTTAGCAAAAAGCTTCTTGGCCAATTCCATCCCAGTCTTTGTCGTGGTCGTGACAACGATTGGAGTGTTCGGCTGCCGTTTTTCGAATTCACTGACAAGAACTCGCAGCAACTGAACTTCGCCCACACTGACTGCATGCAACCAAATACATGGTTGAGAGTCTTTTCGATGAGGAACAAGCCCGAAAAGTTTTTCGCCCCATCCTTCGCGATAGCGGCCTGTTCGCACGCTTCGCCAAATCATCCACGGTGTCGCCGCGATGAGGACGATCAAGTAAGCAATATTGAGTAGCCAACCCATCCGTAGCATCCTTGCCGAACAGTACTTGCCGATTATTAAAAGTGTCCCACACCGGTTAAGTCAAAAGCCGGACCGGGTGCGGGCAATAATAGCCTAATTCTGTCGCAACAAGAACACGAGTTTTCGACGTTTCTCGCCGATTGCCGGTACCAATCGTATCAAACTCCTACTCGTACTCAGTGAAACGGTACTCGTACTCGAACTCGTATTCGATCGGGACTCCTCCGCCCTTGTTCTCCGCAGACACGGGCAAAGGAAATGACAGTATGCGTAAGTAGATGGCAGAAGTTAGTTGCGAAGTTCGGGCCGGTAGTCAAAAGCTGGCAATCGAAAACTTGATTGCTAAACCAAACCACGCAACACTTCCAAATTGACGACGTCCCAGTCGCGACCGTCGGGCGATTCGCCTTTTTCTGTTTCGAGATACATCGGTAATTTTTTGAATCGGGGGTGCTTCAAGAATAGGCGGAATCCTTCCAAACCGATT
>JANMNK010001176.1:0-3121 GCA_031373875.1 Pirellulaceae bacterium
GACGGACGCACCACTGCTGATCGGGTGCCGACCCAATGGTTTTGAATTCCGTGGAGCCTTGTCGAATTTGCGCATCTGGAAGAAAGCACTGAACGCTGATGAAGCGGAAAATTCTTATTTTGCTGATTTGCGAGCACTAGCGATCAAGGACCCGACGGTTTTGAACGCATCGCAATCCAGTGTTCTTGATCAAGCTTTCCTTGAACGTGATACAAAAATGCACACGATTGAAAGCGATTGGGAACAACTGGAAAACGACTATGTTTCCGAACTGAAGTCTTCGCAATCGGATTGGTTTTATACCACCCAAGGTCATTGGATGATCCGAGTGAATGCGGGGCAATTCCGAATGGGCTTTCCGACTTCTGAGCGTGACTTTTTCGGTGACGCAAAACAGCATACGAGGACGATTGATCGCATTTATGCAATGTCCGCACACGAAGTAAACGTCGGACAATGGCGTGAATTTCAAAAGGACAACCCACCCGCTGAGTTGAGTCGCGAGAAGTACAAAGATCTGCCTGATAAAGCTGCTGACCTGCCCGTTTTAAAAATCAACTGGTTTGAGGCGGCCCACTACTGCAATTGGCTAAACGAACGGGAAGGTATTCCTGAAAGTCAGTGGTGCTACATTCCTCATCCGGAAAAAGGCTACGCGCCTGGAATGCAAGTCAAACCGTTCTTCTGGAAGTTGACGGGTTATCGATTGCCAACCGAACCGGAATGGGAATTTGCTTGCCGAGGCGGAAGCATGGCCGGTCGTTGCTATGGCGCTGATGAGTTGTTATTAGAGAAATACGCATGGTACCAATTTAACAGCAGCGATCAGGCCGGGCCGGTCGGAGTGTTAAAGCCCAATCAATTTGGATTTTTCGATATGCATGGTAATGCAAGTGAATGGTGTTTCGATTCCTTTGACGATTACCATTACAAAACCACAGATGCGGTCGATCGTCCCTTTTTCGTGTCCCCTGTGACAACTGCACAACGCACACTTCGGGGCGGCGGATACTATGACCTTCCGAAATATGTTCATTCATCGCATCGATATGCCTTTGACCCGACCTACTTTAATGACATTACCGGATTACGAATCGCACGAACGCTGATTGATCTTTCGAAAGATTAAAAGCTTTCTACCTCTATAAAATATGCATGGAACCGATTCCCTCACGATCTAATGACAATCTCAGTTGATTGAACCTCGCATTCATCAACTTCCTCGTTAGGTATTAAGATGACCCAAAAAATTCTTGGCAATACAACGCATCGCCGCATATTTTTGAAACGGGCAGTTGCTGCCAGCGTCGTTGCAGGACCGATCTCGGCTTCGCCACTGTTGTCGTGCAATGTACGAGCGCACCAGACTCCGGCCAGTGAGCGAATACGCGTTGGTGCCATCGGTGTCGGAGGACGCGGTACGTTACTTCTACAGCAACTTCCCGAGTCTGCTGAACTGGTTGCCATTTCGGATTGCAATCTGCCGAGGGCAGAAGAATTTAAAGCTAAAGCAAACGGAACTTGGCCAATCTACCAAGATTACCGCAAGATTTTGGAGAGAAAGGACATCGATGCAGTGATCGTTGCGACGGGTGAGTTCCAGCGAATCGTTCCGTGTATAGAAGCTTGCCAAGCCGGCAAAGATGTTTATGCCGAAAAACCACTTTCGCTCTACATCCAAGAAGGCAGAGCGCTCGTCAATGCAGTACGAAAATATGATCGGGTACTTCAAGTAGGGGCACAACAGCGATCCATGGAGATGAATCGCGTCGCCTGCGAACTAGTTCGAAACGGCGGACTTGGGAAGATTCTCGAAGTTCGTGCGATCGCTTACTCGGGTCCGGAACCTTCGCCGAAAGAGCCCTTCGCGACCCAGGATATTCCCAAAGGACTCGATTGGAATATGTGGCTTAATCAGGCCAGTAATCGTCCCTTCAATAATCAATGGATGGGTTGGATGCGGTGGCGAGATTTTGCCGGAGGCGAAATGACGAATTGGGGCGCGCACGGCGTCGATCAAATTCAATGGGCACTTGGTATGGACGCGACTGGACCTATCGAAATCACACCGATTACCGAAGGACTAAATGGACAGGTTCGCATGAAATATGCCAATGGCGTCCAAGTTAATTACGTCATTGAGCCTGGCAAAGGCCCAATGGGCGGAGCAATATTTATCTGCGAAAAAGGAAAACTGGAAGTCAACAGGAACAAGTTCACGTCGAACCCTCCCGAAATTGCACAGGAATTGCTGAAGTCGTTGGATATCGAAGAAGAAGAGCGCAAATGGAGCGATAGTTTAGCCCTTTGGCAAGCGAAATGGCATATGCAAAATTGGATCGATTGCATTCGTTCGCGGAAAACTCCAGTTGCAGATGTCGAGATTGGTCAACGCTCTGTCTCTGTTTGTCATTTAGCAAACATTGCACGAATCGCGGGCATGACACTGCGATGGGATCCAAAGAATGAAAAGTTCCTTGGTGACAGCTCCCCTAGCCATTTGTTAACTCGCGATCGCCGGCCAGGATACGAGTTACCCGACATCGGTTGAATTTGTCAATCGCGTTGATTTTCAAATTTCTAATAGGCTGCGAGCACGTAAATTGCTCGGTGTCCGCTCACGGTCGTCAGAGAATTTTACTGAACGGATTTTGTTTCGATTCAGGAAAACAACATGACGGGCAAATGCGTTGAAGCAATTTATGGTTAGATATCGGTGTCCGATTCAAATAGCTCGATTTCGAATTCCGGTATTTCCGATTCGAGTTTCGAAATAGCGCTCTCTCTTAGTCGCGCGTTGCAAAGCTAGTCATGAGTAAGATACTTAGCCAGATTCGATACCCATAATAACCGCCAGTGATCAAGGTTCGACAAAGCTCCAGACCATTCAACTTTTCGCTTTTGCTGCCGAAATCGAGTTCACCATTATCGACTCACGTGCAACTTAGATCGAAACGCTCCAACCAAAAAAAGCCAATCAACGCTCGCAAGTCCAATGTACAAATGTTGGTGCGAGACGGCTGAGAAGGCAATGGTTTGGGTGTTCGTGTTGCCTCAACCAAGTTGGATACCCAAATGGGAACCTCAAAAAGAATGCTGTTATTGGCCTGAAGAGCGTAGC
>JANMNK010001193.1:0-1970 GCA_031373875.1 Pirellulaceae bacterium
CGAGTCAGGGAAAGAATTCCGGGTTGACGTGGATTCGAGACGGCAAAGAGTTCGTCGTGGTGAGTGAGAAAGATGGTTGGCGGCATGCTTTCCTGTGGTCACGCGACGGCAAGGAATTGTCGGTACTGACACCCGGCGAGTACGACGTTATTGACCGCGGGGCAATCGACGAAGCCGGAGGGTGGTATTACTTCTATGCGTCTCCCGACGAAGGAACGCAAAAACATCTGTTCCGTGTGCCGCTTGATGGATCGGGTACTATGGAGCGCATCACTCCGGAGGACCAGCCCGGCACGCACAGCTACGATTTCTCGCCCAATGCCAAGTGGGCTTTCCATACCTATTCCACCATCGATTCCCCCCCGCAAATAGAGCTTGTCGAACTGCCGAGCCACCGCGTTGTTCGAGTACTCGAAGATAACCGCAAAATTCGAGACAGGATGCGGGAAGTTATTTCGCACCCGACAGAGTTTTTGCAGCTTGATATTGGCAACGGCATTTCCATGGACGCGTGGATGATCAAGCCAAGAGACTTTGACGAGTCCAAAAAATATCCGGTCTTCATTTATGTTTACGGCGAACCCCATGCTCAGACGGTATTGAATGAATGGGGGGCCGCACAGGTTGACTTTCATCGGGTCGTCGCAGATCTCGGGTATCTCGTGGTATCGATCGACAATCGTGGCACACCCTCGCCGAAGGGAGCTGCGTGGCGGCGATCGATCTTCGGCAGTTTAGGACCGTTGTCTACCGAAGAACAAGAAGCTGGGTTGAAGGAATTAGGGCGAGTTCGTCCGTTCGTGGATCTGTCGCGCGTGGGAATCTGGGGTTGGAGTGGAGGCGGGTCGAACACGCTAAACGCCATGTTCCGCAAACCTGATTCGTATCATGTCGGCATCGCCGTAGTGCCCAAGCCCCAGCCGCATCTATACAACGCGTGGTTTCAGGAGATATTCATGCGAACGCGTGAGGTGAACCCCGACGGATACGAACGAGCGGCCGCGATCAATTTTGCGGATGGTCTGAAGGGCAAACTGTTGATAATTGCCGGCTCGGGCGAAACCAATACGCACATTCAGATTATCGAAGGCCTTGTCGACCGGCTTGTCGAACTTGGCAAGCCATTCGACTACATGGTTTATCCCAATCGCGACCATGGCCTTCGCGAAGGCAATGGCACGGTCGTTCACGTTAGAATGCTCATCATCCGTTACCTGCTGCAACATCTTGCCGCCGGCGCGCTTTAAAGCTACTTGTCGTTTTAGGCTCCCGTGTCGCAATTGTATCGATCCATCGGAGACGCAAAAGAGAATGTCTTTCCATCATGAAAATTCGCAGCCTCTACTTCGTAGTCTTGTTCCTACTCTTACCGGTTGTCGCACAAGCACAGCCTTTGCAAGTCTACATCTTGGCTGGTCAATCGAACATGCAAGGACATGCGCAGGTTCGCACGTTTGAGCACATCGGTATGGATCCGGCAACGAAGCCCATGCTGGACGACATGACAAACGCCGATGGAACACCGAGGGTTTGCGAACGCGTGTGGATTTCTTCCCTCGGCAGTGCCGAGACAGTGCAAACGGGAAAGCTGACTGCGGGATTCGGCGCAAGCCAAGGAGGGCCAAAGATCGGGCCGGAATTTACCTTTGGAATTTACATCGAGAAGTTCACGAATGCACCCATCCTGCTCATCAAGACTGCATGGGGCGGGAAAAGCCTGAATACCGATTTTCGCCCGCCAAGCGCGGGACCTTATGTATTCAACTCGTCCCAACTCGCTGCCTTCGAAAAGCAACGTAAGGACATCGACGCCATCAAAGCCGAAAAAGAAAAGGCGACCGGCGTCAACTATCGACTGATGATTGAGCACGTGAAAAGTGTACTTGCTGATATCGGGCAAGTAATGCCAAGTTACGATGCAACACAGGGCTATGAACTTGCTGGTTTTGCTTGGTTTCAAGGCTGGAATG
>JANMNK010001229.1:0-2937 GCA_031373875.1 Pirellulaceae bacterium
CACAACTCGAAAGAACGCAATTTGAGTTCGGCAAGCTTTGCGGCACGATTGAAGAAAACTGCCGCAGATGCAACTCGCTGATAGTAGTTGACTTGATAGGTAATTTTGCGTCCGATGACATTCGGGCATTCGTCAATCAACATCGCGAAACCCTAGAATCTCTCACCGTAAGTTCGCGCAGATTTGATGCTTCGTTAAACAACTACTTGAGAACCATCACTAACTTAAAAACAAGCTGGATAAACGGTTCAATAGATGCTGCGAGCTTTGCAAAATTACATGCGGACCAATGCATGGATGGAAATGAGTTTTGGTCCGTGACCATGCCTACCGCGAGCGACTTGACTGCGAATGGTTTTAAGCAGCAGCAGAAAATCCAAATCGATAAATTTGTGATCGATAATTACCGCATCGAAGACGACGCAGCACAATGGATAGCTGATAATGTCCAGACGCATGAACTTGACGTTAGCCAATATCCTGGCGATATCGAAATGCTGCTGCCAGTTGTTGCGAGCGACGTTTGCCGATTGTACATCTCTGACATTCAGTTATCGGATCCCACTCTGCTTAACGCTTTCAAGAAATACCCAAAATTGATCATAAGCCGTGCAGAGCCTCGGAAAGCGAAGCGAAGCGAAGTTTACTGATGCGAGCGGAAGTACCGGGAGAGATGCGTTGAACCATTTATTCAAGTTGCTTATTGCGGGATTTATTTTTCAAGTAACCGGATTTTCAAGTGCTTGCGATGATAACAACCCATTTCGCATGCCACCGCCGGATGATCCAACTCGACCTGGATCGATCATGTTGCATGGAGGAGGTCCAATACTTGCAAACGTACGGCAGAAATTTGTCCGTCTGGCAGGTGGACCAATTGCACGAATCGTGATCATTCCTTCGGGGACTTTCGTTCGCGGTCGACGCGATGACGGGAGCGAGTTTGATGAATCACCAAAACAATTCGAAGAAAGAATTCGTCCCTACTGGCGCGACTGGTTTGCTTTGCTTGACGATAAACGAGTCGCAAGCATCGAGTTCCTCTATACAGACAACCAGACGGACTGCGATAGCCCCGAATTTGTAAGGGCATTACGGTCTGCGACGGGCGTTGTGATTCCGGCGGCTTATCAAGGCAAACTGGCTTGGCGGTTCACTCACCGATATCCAGACGATTGGGAAGATACCACCGAAAGTATTTTTCAAAAGGAACTACGCCAAGTCGTCGCGGGCGGTGGTGTTGTATTGGGGCACGGCGGCGGCGCTACGGCCCTCACCGACTTGATGATCATGGGAAATGATGCAGTTGAGGATGATCCCATGAAAGCCCACGTTCAACCGGGACTCGGTCTGTTTTCGGGTGCAATTGTCGAACAAAATTTTGATGCAATCGGAGGACGGCTCGAGCGATTTGCCGATCTTCTCAAAGATTCCAAGCGGTTGAATGCTCTCGCTCGTTGGCCGTCAAACGGGCGCAACATGATCGGTTTAGCTCTTGAACGTGAATCTGCAGCAGTTATTAGCGGGAAATCCTTGCGTGTAATCGGGGATAAAAAGGCTCACATCTTTTTGAAATCGAACGGGGATCGAACTGTACTTTGGCGTTCCCTGACCGCTGATGAAGGTGCGGTGGAAATTGTTAACTCGCAACAAGTGGCAGACATTTCATCGCCAAGTCGTATCCTCGATGGAAGCGAAGTAGATAATCCTTTTGGAATGCCCCGACCGAATGATCCGGCTCGCCCAGGAACCGTTGTGCTGCACGGTGGCGGCAAGAATTATGACTTGATCGAGCTATTTCCCAAGCTTACAGGACACTCCCGCCCTGATATTGTTCATTGCCCGGCTGCTGACACCGAGTTTCAGCCTCAAGCAAACGTACCAAGGGAAAAACTGTTCCAAGGGATACGCGAATATTTCGACGTATGGGATATTATGGGGCACGATGGACGTGCGGCTTCGGTGACGTTTGCAACTTGCTCCGATCCACGTGACGCGCGGAACGAAAATTTCCTCCAGCCGATTCGCGAGGCAGAAGGAGTATGGTTTTCAGGTGGTGACCAAAGCGAATTGTCGAGGCTTTTTGTCGATAGTCGTGATGATGCCAAGGTCGAGAGTCCGTTTGTAAAAGAAGTTTACGCTGTCGTTTCTCGCGGAGGCGTAGTCGGCGGCAGTTCGGCCGGGACCGCGATCATGGCCGAAGTTATGACGGTTTCCACGACAACTTCAACAGATGGTGTCGTTCGCGCGGTGACTGGTCACGGATTCGGCGTTTTGAGTAATGTGATTGTCGAGCAGCATCTGGGAGGCGAAGGTCGCGGTGGACGCATCGAACGATTCACATCTTTGCTTCGCCACAATGCGATACTTGAACATTACTTGCCTCAAGGACAGGACCAAGCTCGAAGGATCATTGGTATCGCGATTGAAGAAGAAACATTTGCTGTAATTCAGAAAAACCGTATACAAGTTCTCGGAAACGAAAGCGTCCACGTCTTCTTAAAAAGTCTTAATCAGCGGACCATCGTCTGGCATGAACTCGAATCCGGCGACGAAGCTCATATCCTTCCCACGTCAAATGGTCCGCAGTTGTTTCTTAACGAATGGAGCCTGAAATAAAGTAAATTTGGTGCTTTGGTCAGCGCGCAAACCCGAACATCGCTGCTCGTCGCTGATTCCGTAGCAACACTTACGACTGTGCTTCTAAGACTTCATCGGCGGTCAAGCGAAATTCGAGAGCACCGCGAATGCCTTCGACTTGTTCGGGGCTTCGGAAGCCAACGATGGCTCCTGTGACTGGGGGATTTGATAGCACCCAAGCAATCGCAACTTCACCCACTGTACGTTGGTGTCGTTCTGCGATCACTTTCAGTTTTTCAACGACGGACAAATTTTTGGTTAGCATGGGTTCTTGAAACTGCACGTTTCGCCGTCGCC
>JANMNK010001241.1:0-1595 GCA_031373875.1 Pirellulaceae bacterium
GGTGGGCCTTCGATGAAGACGTTCCAGACCGACCCTCTCAGCGACTCCAGCCAGCCTCGCAAGACTTTCGATTTGGTCAGTTGTTCAAACTCGTCGCTAAGTTTCAGTTTCCCATTGCGCACCAGCTAAGAGTCTGTTTCAAAATTGCCTTGTGAGCGAAAAATCGCTATAGCTCCTCGTGGACTCTCTACTTTCCACGGATGGAGCTATAGCGATGAAGAACTTGGATTATCCCAGCTGCGTTTCGGACAAGCAATGGCAATTGATTAGCAATTGCCTTCCCGTTGAGAAGCATTTTGGACGTCCACGATCCGACCGGAGGATGATTATTAACGCTATCCTTTATTGGAATCGCACTGGGTGTCAATGGCGTTACATTCCTAAGGAATTCGGTCCGTGGCAAACGGTTTACCGTGTTTATCGCACGTGGGTCAAAGACGGTACTTGGCTTCGGATACACGATCAACTTCGAGAGAAAGTTCGAATGAAAGCGGGAAAAAAGCCTACGCCGACCGCAGCGATCATCGATAGCCAATCGGTCCGCAGCGCTCAGGGTGGCGAGAGCCGCGGATTTGATGCCGGAAAAAAGGTCACCGGCAGAAAACGCCACATCGCGGTCGACACCCTTGGGTTGTTGCTTGTAGCCGTGGTGCATGCCGCTTCAATCCAGGATCAAGTGGGTGCGATGACTGTGTTGACGGGAATTCGTGAAAAGTATCGTCGACTCAAGGTGGTATTTGGTGACAGCGCATATGGCCGCAGTGGTCTTCCGGCTTGGTTGTACAATCATTGCAAGGTAATCCTGCAAACCGTTCTCCGACCGGTCGAGGCAAAAGGATTCATAATCTTGCCAAAGCGTTGGATTGTTGAACGAACATTCGCTTGGATGAATTGGCACCGTCGGACATCGAAGGACTACGAACGGCTAACCGAGAACAGCGAAGCCGTGCTCTACATCGCCATGATCGACCTCATGTCAAAACGCCTCGCGAAAACCTGATTTACCATTTTGAAACAGTCTCTAACCGAGCCCGCGCACGAACGTGTCGCGAAAGCGTTGACCCAGCGCGACGTTATCGACCAGCGAAGGTTTTTCGGTCCGCCACGGCCGAGTCACATCGCTGGCCGTCACCCAAAGAGGATCACTCTCGGTATTGGCTGAAGGTCCTCCGCCGGGAACCAACGCGTGGATGTGCGGATGATGACCGAGTTCCTGATTCCAAGTGTGCAACACAAGTAGTGCCGCCGGGTCGATGTTCTGTTTGTTCATCTCGTACTTGATCGCCGACCACGCGCTGCGAAACAGTAGTCGATACAACTCGCTACGATTGCCCAGCACCATTCGCGAGAGTCTGTCGGGGATCGTAAAGACAACTTGAAAGTAGTTCACGCCCGGCAACAGCAACTGCTCGCTGCGATCCGTCCAGTCCGCGCGACGGGCACCAGAGCATTGCGGACAATGACGTTCGCCGCACGAGTTGTAGACGCCGTATCGTTGCTGGCAACCGGGACATTCGTAAATACTGCCGATGTGACGACCGTCCAAGAAATCGTCGAATTGATGGAAAAACGTTATGGCAAGTCCGATCGCATTT
>JANMNK010000928.1:0-2136 GCA_031373875.1 Pirellulaceae bacterium
AGGAGTTTGCCTGGACCGAGGAAGTGTTGCTGTCCGGAAAACTCGCTCAAATTTCGCGGACGCATTCGTGTTGCCAGCGGTTGGTGCCGCGCGATGTTGGCTTGTTCGCTTGCCGCAAATAAATCCACAATGTTGCTTTCAATATGGGTAGGGAAACAACGACGATTGGGCTAGTGCTCTGCGACAGCTAAGAATTAGGATTCTAATCCCTACGGTTCAGCGAATTATCGGGCGGCTCGCTCTGCTCCGCTATAATTCCAACTTCCGAAAACTAAGTTGTAACAGAGCACTAGTTTTACTTTGATCGAATCAAAGCCGCAACCAAACAAGATGATTTGCCCGTTTGAAGCGCTTAGGGAATGCGTGTTTCCCAGGAGAGAACTTGGTCCAATTCGCTCAACAACACCCTTAAATGATCATAGGGTATGTCTTGCAGATCGCCCGACTCCACAAGGGCCAGATGAATCGCCGCAGCCGAGCTTTGGCCAAGAATCATGAAAACTGGCTCCATCCGAATAGAGCCAAATGCGATATGTGACGAAGATAAACAAACGGGTACGGCGAGATTTGAACATTGGCCTCGTTTGGGAATGATGCTGCGGTAGCTAATTGGGTATGGCGTGAAACCTCCGACTTGGACGTCGCCTTCGTTTCGTGCATGACCTTGTGGGGCGACGTAGCGCTGGACGTTGTGAGAGTCCATCGTGTATGCCGCCATGCCGACGCTATCCTCGACCATGGTTTTTCCGCGGCAGTGATGTTCGGTCATTACCACATGGGAAATCATACGGCGAGCTTCGCGAACATATAGCTGCGGAGACCAACCGTCGTTGGTGATGAATTCATCGCGGGAGTTGCCCCATCGCTGGGCTTGTTGGCGAATCGCTTCGGGGACTCGCGGGTGATTGGCCACGGTCCACATCAACCCTTGCTGATAACGCAGATGCTGCTGATAGAGTTTATCTCGCTCCTCGTATGAGCCTTCGGGCCAGGTATCGCTCATGCCGATCATATCTGTCGAAAACCCTGTATTGTTATTCGTGTCGGTCTTATGATTGGGCATCATGATGCTGTGCCACGGCAACTCGTTCAAGCCTGCTTCGAAATTCCGAAGCAGGAGTTCGTAACTCGATTCGTCGTAGCCAACTGGCTTTGCGAAAGGAATGCGATTGCGATCGTCGTTCGTCAAACACATCCGCAAGCAGTAGGCTTGGACATGAGAGTCGGCCGATCCGTCAACAGCCGCAAGTTGCCCTGTTACCCAAGGAAGCAGACCGCTGTTTGAGTCGCCCCGGATTCTGAAAGCACTGACGCCGGGGAATAGTTGGTGTTTGGTGGCGTTCTTGGTTTGCACCCCATTCAGGCTTTCTTTGTACGTCGCGTTGCTCTCACGGCCCACCGTGAACGAAACGCCAGCCAACGCCATCAAGTCACCTTCGTACGTGGCGTCGATGAAATAGCGGGCTTGAACGGTCTGACCTCCCAGGAGCCGAATCGAGCGAATTCGACCATCCGATAACACCAAGGGACGTGAGCGATCCAGCTTTTCGTTCAGGAGATTTTCAACCCCCGCCTCCTTCAACCAAGTGTGAAATACGTGCATCGCGACACGCGGTTCGAAGGTCCACATGGTCGGTTCGTTCGTTTGCTGACGGGCGCTTTTGTAGTCAGTCGCTTTTTCAAAGATCCAAAGGGATGGATCTTGGTAAGCCTTTGCGATGCGCGCATAAAATTGGCGGGACGAGCCTCCGACGACACTTTTGTTGCCGATATCTGTCGCTCCTAGTCCACCGGTAGTCATGCCTCCAAGGTGCCCACTGGGTTCCAGCAAGACGACGGAATGATTCCAGGCCGCAAGTTGGATGGCTGCAGTAATTCCAGCGGGAGTTGCTCCGTAAACAACAACGTCGTATTCCGTCTGCTTAAGTCGGGCAGCGGAGGCGGTTTGGTCGGGGCCGTCGGGCGATTGAGCGATTGCGATACTTGGGAGAAACAGAATCTCGGCTATGACGACGAGCATTCTTTGAGGAGTTTGCAGTCTTGGCCGGGAATGGGAACGGAGCATGGCAATTCTCGGTGCTAAGATACGAGACATAAAAAGTCGAAAGCCTCCCGCTGTTTGCAACGGGAGGCTTT
>JANMNK010000049.1:0-6588 GCA_031373875.1 Pirellulaceae bacterium
AAAACGGGAGGAGTCCAAGTCAATGCGCATATGCAAACTTCGGATCCGCTGATCTATGCTGTTGGCGACATGGTGGAGTATGAACATGGTGTACTTCAAGAATCCATGCGTGTGCCACTTGCCGGACCAGCAAACCGCGCAGGACGTATTGCCGGCGCACACGCGGCTTCGGGAGAATCCGATTTGATGGGTTCGGTCCTGGGCACCGCAATAGTTCGCGTCTTTGACCAGACCGCAGCTTGCACGGGCCTCAACGAAAAAGTTTTACAAGCTCGCAAGATGCCGTATCGCGTCGCCATTATCCAGGCAGCCCATCATGCTGGATATTACCCCGGCGCGCAGTCGATGCAGCTCAAGCTTTTGTATTCTCCGGACAGTGGCCGCATTCTCGGTGCGCAAGCAGTCGGCGGCGATGGCGTCGACAAGCGAATTGACATTATTGCAACCGCCATGCACTTTGGCGGAACCGTCCGCGATTTGGCCCAGTTGGACTTAGCCTACGCGCCACCTTTCGGCAGTGCTAAAGACCCAGTTCACATGGCCGCGTTTACAGCTTGCAATGACCTGGATCACACCCCTACTGTCGTCCCTCCCGATTTCGACTTGACGAACAAACAAGTCGTCGATGTCCGCACGGCCAAGGAGCGTCAAGAACTTCCTTTACCTGGCGCTATTGCGATTGGAGTCGACGAAATGATCGACCGCTGGCAGGAACTTGATCCAGCGCGCGACACCATCGTCGTCTGCCACTCAGGCAAACGTGCCCACGTTGCCGCTTGTTGGCTAAAAAATAAAGGCTTTGCATCCGTCAGCAATTTAACCGGCGGCATGGCGATTCGAAGTTTGATGACTTGAGGTTCGGAAAAAAATTCATAGCTATTTCAAGTTCGACGTTGTTCCACCCAGTGTTGTTCCGCCCAGTGTTCTGCGAAGCGACACTACGTCGCGAACCGCTCTGATTTTCTAAGCGTCTGGCTTACTGTGATGCAAACAAAATTCGCTAACTTCATTGCATCGCTCTTTTGATAGAATGAAGTCATGAATCTTCTCGAAGCCATGTCGGACCAAAGAATCTTTCCGGACGAAAACGGGCCGGTCCGTGTCATGGAGACGCATATCTCTTGGGTATTCCTGACTGGGCAATGGGCTTACAAAGTCAAGAAACCGGTCAAGAATCCGTTCTTGGATTACAGTTCGCTCGAACTTCGCAAACACTACTGCGAAGAAGAACTGCGAATCAACAGACGATTCGCGCCACTGATTTACGATTCGGTTGTACCGATCTGCCAATCGCCAAGCGGAATCAACCTGAGCGGCGATGGGGACGTGATTGAATACTGCATCAGGATGCGCGAGTTTCCTCAGTCGGCTTTGTTGCTGAACATGCTGCGACCGGGAACGCTGGTCGAAAGTCACGTTGAACAACTTGCCGGAATACTCGCCAAATGCCATGCGGGGGCGACTCGCTTGACGACGAAGCAACCTTGGGCGACTGCCGAACAGATTACTGCCGATGCTCAAGACAACTTTCGGGCGCTGGCTAGCCTCCTGCCCCAACAACTTCTTGCCAAGCTCGCCCATGTCCGTCGACAATCGGATAACTTGCTTGGGCAGCTAGCTATGGAATTCGAAAACCGAAGGCGCGACGGGATGGTTCGCGAGTGCCACGGCGATTTGCATCTTGGCAATTTGATCTGGTATGGCGATCAAGTTCAATTGTTCGATGGTATTGAGTTCAATGAAAGCTTTCGTTGGATCGACGTCATGAACGATCTGGCATTTGTGCTGATGGACCTCGAAGATCACAATCGCCGTGATCTCGCGAATCTGCTCCTCAATCGTTACCTCGAAGTATCGGGAGACTATGAAGGTCTACGGGTGTTGACCAATTACAAACTCTATCGAGCCATGATTCGGGCCAAGACGGCAGCCATGCGTGCCAACCAACATCGCGATGATCCGGCGTTGGTCGAAAAAGCGTTTGGCGAAGTAAATGATTATCTCGATTACGCTGATCATCTGCTTGATGCGCGACGCCCCATGTTGATTGTGACTCATGGTCTTAGTGGCAGCGGCAAGACGTTTGGTACTGAACCGCTAGTTCGAATTCCAGGAATGATTCGAATTCGATCCGATATCGAACGAAAACGCTCTCACGGGATCGCTGCACTTCAATCAAGTGAGTCGTCGGTTCGCGGTGGAATCTATAGCGAACGCGAAAGTCAAGCGACTTATCAACGACTTGTCCAACTCGCTCGCACCACGCTAAAGGCGGGATATAGCGTCATTTTAGATGCCGCCTGCCTTCACCAATCGCAGCGCGAACTATTCGTTCGCCTCGCGGATGAATTGAAAGTAGAATATTGGTTGCTACCGTTCGCGAACTCTGTAGCAGCCATGCGAGAACGTGTTCAATCACGAGCGAACCTCGGTCGCGACGCATCCGAGGCGACCTTCGCAGTTTTGGAATGTCAGCTTGAGGAATACGTTCCGCTAACAGAATCCGAGCATGACCGATGCACGACGGTGGATTGGTTGAAGGATCGCCTTAACAATTTTTCCATGATGGATCGCAACTAAGTGAATCCAGCTTGAAAGAATTGGCTATGAACGACACTCTGCAACCCGCCGCCGCTGGAACGATGGACGAAACACCTTCGCAAGTCGTTCTCGCAAAGATCCTTGGTCAACGTCTGAAAGCGGCCCGTAAACACGTCCGGTCGATGTTGAAGGGACGCAATGTCGACGTCCATCAAATGCGAGTCGATTTGCGCCGCGCCAGTTCGTGCTTGCAATTCTTTGCGCCGTTTCTCAACGCCAAGCGTTCCAAATCCGTACGCCGCATACTTCGCGATTGTCGGCGGAGTCTGGGCATGTTACGCGACACCGAAGTCTTCATCCAACGAAGTTTGGGATGGACGACCTTGGTGCCAGCAGAACAGCTTGGTGAATTTATTGTCGACTTGGCTCGTTCAACCAAATCCAGTCAAACAAATTCAGGCCCCCATTTTTCACGATCAAAAGCGAAAAACACGGAGGAAGTAATCAGCAAAGGACTCCGCTTGGTCGACAAAGACGTAAACGCTAAGAACGATTCTTGGCGTGATTTGATTCGGTATCAATTAGAAGAAGATTTGGTCGCACTCCAGCAACCTCTGCAGTTTGCCCCACCCGACAAAGATGCACTTCATCAATTTCGCATCTGCTGCAAACACGCCAGATATCAACTGGAAGTCATCGACCAAGCTGACATTTCGGACGTCAAGTCGCTCATTCAAGGTTTTAAAAAGGCACAAGAGGATTTGGGACACATTCACGATACTTTCGTTATCTTGGAACGTCTTCATCATTTGAAAAAAGATCGATGCAAGCTTTCAAAGAAATCCATCAAGACCATCATCGCTAGCGAGACGGCTTCACTTGAAGTGAACGTACGGGCATTTTCCACTTGGTGGCAAATTGAACGAATCCTTGACCAACTAAACGATTGGCTTGCCGGATAAATTTTCATTGTTGTGTTCGACGTAGCGAGTCCGATTGAATCTTGTAGCCTCTCCCATTTCAATGCGTATCGATTCTTTTGCACAACGGAGCTTGTGGAAAATCGATTCGAGTGAAATGGTCTTAACGTCGCAGGACACAAGTTTCGGTAATGCAGTTTCGTTGCACCGGATAGAGTGAGGGTTGAAGTTCCCGAGGCCTGCGATCCGATATCAGCGAAGACCTTTTCGCGATTCAGTAGTTCGACGCAACCGGTTGAAACTGGCTTGGATGACAAAGGGAAAAAATATGATTCATGAAGTTAGTGGTGATATTCTCCTTAGCGGTGCACAAGCGATTGCTCACGGCGTTGCACCGAACGACCATTTTGACAGTGGACTGGCACTTGCGATTCGCGAGAGATGGCCTGCATTGTCGAAAGACTTTCGGCATTACGCGCACCAAGCGCATCCCAAACCCGGTGAAATATGGGTTTGGGGCGGAGTCGGTGGAGTTCGGGTCTATAACTTGATGACGCAGGACGGCGACGCCGCTCACGGTTCGAAACCCGGTCGTGCAACCGTTGCCAATGTCAATCATTGCCTTCGCCGATTGCGACATGAATTAGAAAAAGGGGAAGTCAAAAGCTTGGCAATGCCAAAATTGGCAACCGGCGTGGGCGGTCTGGATTGGGCCGAAGTTGCTCCACTCATCAAACAACATTTAGGCGATCTTCCGATTCCAATTTTCGTCTACACAACCTATCACAAAGGTCAGAAGGCAAACGAACCTAGTGCGTGAGCGGCACAAAGCCCTATTGGCTCGGAAATGAAACTAGGGCCGTGACCGACCGTTGTGAACGAAATACTTGAGCCAGTATTGGTAGAATTCTTTCGCCAAGACTGGCTCTTTGCATAACATTCCTTCGCCACAAAACAGAGTCGCCCATGCCGCGTTGACGAATGCAAGTATTCTTTGACCGATTGGTCAAGGGATAAACATGCGGCCAGAAATTCCGCCGGATTTCTACCTGCGAATGGTAGCCTCCAACAGTTTTTTCTTTTTCGGCGATGCAACAGACTTGCAAAACTGTAGTCATCGAAAATCTGTAGCCGCAGTTCACGGACAAGTCTGGGCGATTCCATACTGACCATGGTCCAATTATACTGCGATACGAAAACATTCAGCGATTGGCATCCCGTGCCGAGCTGATCCCTCCTACCTCTATTCCTTTGGAAATCTCTCTGCCATGCGTCATCCTCTTCGCAACACGCTTGCTGTATTGTTCAGTCTGTTTCTCTTTATTCCAGAGACGCATGCGCAGTTAGGCGCTACCCCGGCTGCCTCGTTTCGAGTTCCGGAAGGTTTCCAAGTTGAACTTCTGTACGAAGTACCCATTAAGGAACAAGGCTCGTGGGTCAACTTGTGCGTCGATCTCAAGGGCCGACTGATAACTTCGGATCAATATGGCAAGCTTTATCGAGTCGACGTGACGCAAAGTCCTGTCAAAGTCGAAATGCTCCAAGTCGACATTGGAATGGCGCAAGGACTATTGCATACCAAAGAAGGCCTTTACGTCGATGTCAACGGGAACGGTCCCACCGGTGGCGGACTCTATCGCTTGCAAGATTTGGACGGCGACGATCAATTCGAGAAAATAGATCATCTCATTCCAATGAACCCTGCTGGCGAACACGGTCCCCACGCGATCATTCCCGGTCCTGATGGTCGACTTTATCTGTGTGCCGGCAATGCTACAGACATTCCAGCAATCGCCAAACAATCGCGAGTCCCTCGGCATTGGTCCGAAGATCATCTGCTGGGTCGAATGCCTGACGCACGCGGATTTATGAAAGACCGTCTTGCTCCCGGCGGGTTCATTCTTAGCTTTAATCCCGATGGAACGGATATCGAGATTGTGACAACGGGATTTCGCAACGAATACGACATTGCGTTTAATCAGCTTGGCGATTTGTTCACGTACGATGCCGATATGGAATGGGACATCGGTACGCCTTGGTATCGTCCAACGCGAGTCAATCACGCGATCAGCGGCGCAGAATTTGGCTGGCGCAACGGGACCGGCAAATGGCCCGAGTATTTCGCTGATAGCTTTGGTGCAGTTGCCAATATCGGGCCGGGTTCACCAACCGGTATCTGTTTTGGCACCGGCGCGAAATTCCCCGCCAAGTTTCAACAAGCGCTCTTTATCGGCGACTGGAGTTACGGTGTTGTTTACGCGGTCCACATGACGCCGTCAGGAGCGAGTTACACATCGACCTTCGAGCCATTCTTGTCAGCCGCACCGATGCCCGTTACGGATATGGTGATTCATCCGGCCGATGGCAGCATGTACATGGCCATCGGCGGACGCAAAGTGCAGTCTGCCTTGTACCGAATTAGCTATACCGGGCGGGACTCGACGGCCCCTGCCGCGGTCCTCGATAACGCCGAAGCCGCAAAGGCTCGCCAAGTTCGCCGCCAACTCGAAGTCTTTCATCGCAATTCTAAACCCGAAGCCGTCTCTGCTGCATTGGCTGAGCTTGGAAATCCAGATCGCGCTATTCGGTTTGCTGCCCGCATCGCGCTCGAACACCAACCCGTCGACACCTGGCGCGAGAAAGCCCTCACGGGAAAGTCTGCTCAATCTGCCATCACTGGAGCAGTCGCACTGGCTCGGTCTGGCAAGCCAACTGATCAAGCCGCTATTCATGATCGACTGGTCACACTGGATTGGGGAAAGCTGTCGCGAGTCGAGAAATTGGAATTGCTGCGGGCTTATCAATTGAGCTTTACTCGGCTTGGCGAGGGAACCCCTGAGCGGCGTTCCAAGATCGTCGAGCAACTAAATTCGCACTTCCCATCTTCGGATGATGACGTGGCCCTCAATCGCGAATTGGCGACAGTGCTAATTTATTTGTCGGCACCGCAGATTGTCGACCGAGCTGTTGCGCGAATGAATTCGGCAAGTTCACCTGATGAACAAATTCACTACGCCATCAGCTTGCGTCAGGCCGCTGATTGGACACCGGAGACACGCAAAGCCTACTTTCAGTGGTTCTTTGACATTGCCAGTGCGCGCGGAGGTGCGTCATTTGGAGGTTTCAT
>JANMNK010000071.1:0-7026 GCA_031373875.1 Pirellulaceae bacterium
AAGCCCTTCTGCTTTGGCGTCCAATAAAGAATCTAACGCATCGCGGCGAGAGATGGCATCTAGTTTCCCGTCTTCAACCAGGGCTTTCAATTGTTCGATCGCCCGCCCTTGACCAAACACGGCACCCAGAGTCGCAACAGCTTGTCTCGTTTCTGGAGAATTGTCACTTGAGAGATTGGAGACCGTTTTTGCCCAGCTTGCAGGCGCCTCAAGCTTTCGGCGTCCACGAACGGCGGTTGTCATACCCCGAAGTATCGCACCACGGGTTTGGCTTTGGTCCAAGACTCGAACCAACGCGTCAACACCTGAGGGAACAGAATCGATTTGCGAAGTAAGTCTTCGTGCAATGAACTCCGGTAAGGGCGCAATTGGGTTCGATTGGGCAAGCCGAACTGCTTGGTCGGGATGCGTCGCCACATTTTCCTTGATTGCATACCAAAGTGCCAATCCGAAATCGCGGTCGGATTCCAAATGCCGCTGGGTCGCTAAGGCACCCGCCAGCTCCCACCACCCTGCTCCGCCGATGCGGTTGAGCGAGCTTGCCAAGTAAAGCTTGACCAAATCGCTCTTTTCTTGTGAAACCAGTTTTTGCAACAGTGCTACTGTGTTGTCGTCGGTTATCGGTTTATCTGTAAGCAACTTTATCGCCCAAATGCGGACGTGTTCATCGGAGTCATTCAATGCAGATTGCAGGTCTGACTTTGTCGTCAGGCCACAAGTGTACGAAGTCCATAGATGCGTGAGTTTAATTTGTCCTGGCGCTGACTGATGTAAGCTCGCCAATAACGATTGCGATGTTGCTTTGCTCAAAGTTCCAGCAACTGCACGTTCGGTAAGTATGAGTTGCGATTGTCGCGCGTACCAATTGTTTTCATGCGAGAGAAGTTGGAAAAGCGTCTCGTCATCTTGGTTGCGCAAATCGGCGACACGGTCTGCTTTAATTTCGCCATGACGAATTCGATAAATTCTACCGCTCTGTCGATGAATGCCGTCATTTTCATGGCACTCACCGGTATCCGACCAATCCAATACATAGACGGCTCCATCGGGTCCTGTCGATAGATCGATACCGCGAAACCAAGGATCTTCGGACTGCGACCAATCGGGTTGATGGTGGCCTACAAATCCTGCGCCACCTCGATCCAGGCTATCACGATTGATGCGTCGACCATGGAAATTCAACGTGAGCATGCTTCCTCGTAAGTCGGACGGCCAATTGTCGCCTTGATAGATCAACATCCCGCTGTGCGCGTGGCCTCCACCGGCTTGGTCGGTTTCTTTGCTGATTCCCGATTTCTGAATTCGATGCCATTCTTCGCTTTCCACATTCCAGTGGACATGGTCGGCGGCTTGAGGCAACAACTGGTAGACGTTGGGATCTAAATCTTGGCCATACATTCGTTGGTAGTGCGCGCCCGGCAGGGCGTGCCATAAATGACCGATGACAGTATTGATGAAGAATAGATGACCGTTCGCGTCCCAATCCATTCCCCAGGAGTTTGTCGTGCCTTGGCAAACGATTTCAAAGCGTTTTGATTGAGGATGGACCCTCCAAATACAGCAATTAAGTTCCGTGCGTTCGCTGCTGGGTTGCCCCGGTTGTCCTACAAAACTCGTTGCTTGGATTCCGTGCCGTCCATACAACCAACCGTCTGGACCCCATCTCAGTCCGTTTGCAAAATTATGTCGAACTCGATCGGAATCAAATCCATCCAAGACAACGATCGGCTCGCCATCGGGTACGTCATCGCCGTTTCGATCAGGAATAAAGAGTAAGTTTGGAGGGGCAAGAGCCCACACTCCACCAAATCCAAATTCGACGCTTGTCAGTTTTGAAGCTTGGTCCCAGAAAACAGTTCGCTTTTCAAAGCTTCCGTTTCCGTCTGTATCCTCAAGTACAAGAATCCGGTCTTTGAGGTCCGTATCGAAGTTGCGTGGATTTTCAGAGTAAGTGTAATTTTCTGCGATCCACAACCGGCCTCGACTATCCCATGCACTGGCAATCGGTTGTTGTACATCGGGTTCCGCGGCGACAACATCTGCGAAAAATCCTGACGGTAGTTTCATCGCGCTGGCGGCTTGATTAGCACTGAGCCGTTTCCCGTCGGATTGCTGTGTGTCGTAGATGGCTTTTTGCGCCTTGAGTGTTGACGAAAAACAAAAAACGAGAATCATCGCGAGAGTAATTCGTTGATAGAGCACTTCCTTCGAAAGCAAATCTTTGCAAAAACGCATGTTGTTAGCCTTTGTAAAGTACGAAACAGACGGCAGACGAATCCAGATTATATCAATTGGCGAAACCGTGCTCATCGTTGCCAAAAGTTTTTGCTTTTCGACCTAGAATTTCACTGGGCCTAGGGAGAGGGTTTTTGTTGCCTTCATAAAATGTTGCGCAAGTCGGTTACTGCAGGTAGTAAGTCAATCAAATCGGCTTTGTGAGATAAATTTGCAAAATCCTGTTGTGTCGATTCCCTGTCATGCGACAATAAGTAACGTAGGGGTCGCTCTTGTCTACTTCTCTTCGTCTCAATCAGTTTGAGGGACTCTGTCATGATCGACATGCTGTTGGAAAGCCCATGGATTGTTGCAAGCGTGGGCCTGTTTATCGTCGCGATCACGATTTATGGTTGGATTCAAACTGGCCAAAAAGTAGCGTTGTATTCGGCTGGCGGAATATTGATTGCAACCTTGATTGCGGTATTGATTTCTAATTGGGTAGAAACGCGACAGGAAAAGATCCGCAAAGTCGTTCACTCGGTTGCCGATGATTTAGGAGACAATCGCTTTGAAAAAATTATCGCGGCCATCCACCCCGAGGCCACTGAGACAGTCCGACGAGCCCAAGCGGAGTTGCCAAACTATAAATTTAATTCTGCCAAGGTCACGGGAATTCATGAAATCAATTTTACGGATACCGTTGAACCTCAGCGCGTCGTAGTGAAAATGAATGTTGTCGTCGATGTGGAAACGAATGGATTTAGTGGTCGCGTGCCGCGATTTGTGGAAGTCACGTTTTACCAATACGGTGATCAGTGGTTAGTTTACGATTACTCCCATACAGACCCGATGTCGGGTTTTCGAGACGAAGGTACTTTCCCTAGGCCATAATCGAAGGGCCAATACACAGTTTTAGCCGATAAATTGCTTGCGGAATTTTGAAAGCCAATTCGGACAAGTCGGAATTTTGGTAAACTAACGGCCATCATAAAACGCAGGAAAGCTTGTCACACTTGGTTTGACTGAGTTGCCGATCGATCGCGTTTATAATTCGAGTCACTTAGTGTTGGAGCCAGACGCGTCCTGCAACCTGTGGCTGATTCGTCCCCAAAGCTATACGACGTTTCCGTCGTTGATGAATAGATTTTAGTGAGCTGAATTTCGTGCCGCCCGAGACGCCCCCAATCGATAACTGGTTATTCGCATGGTTGGAGCCGCTTGACTCTGTCAAAGATGCCGCGCAAGCCGTGATGCAGCCAGTATGGTTAAATCTGCCTACGTACACTTTGTTGGGTGTCGTTGTTGGAATACTCGCGATCGCAACAGCGATTAGCAGGAATCTGACACGTCAGTCGAATCCTTCGATCAATCCAGCCTTGGTCAAGCGATTTGTATTGCGAGTCCAGGCATGGTGGTTGATGTGCGCTATCTTGGTGTTTGGACTAGTACTCCACCGTGTAGGTACGATTGTCATTTTCTTTGGCGTGTCGTTCTGGGCGCTGCGCGAATTCATCACCATGACGCCGACAAGACGCGGAGATCATCGCGCGCTATTTTACAGTCTCGTCATATTTACACCTTTGCAATACTTGCTGATTGGTCTCGGGCGCACTGAATGGGAGTGGCGAACGGGACGATCGATCGATTTTTATGGCCTGTACAGTATCATGATCCCCGTTTATGCGTCCCTTTTTATTCCCGCACGCATAGCTTTTTCTGGTGATCACAAACGATATCTAGAACGATCGGCGCAGATCCAAGCGGGATTGTTGGTATGCGTTTACTCGTTGTCGTACGCGCCTGCACTCCTCGATCTGCGTCTTCAGCAGTCCAACGGTCAATCGTGGTCGGGCAGCAACGCAGGTTTGTTGTTTTTCTTTGTTTTGCTGTCCCAGTTGTCCGACGTCCTACAGTGGAGTTGGAGCCAATTGGCCGGCAAACATGTGATTGCCAAGGAAATTAGTAGCTCCCGAACTTGGGAAGGTTTTTTTGGTGGCTCCTTTTCCACCGGAATAGTCGGTGCCCTGCTCTACTGGGTAACTCCGTTTCAAATGTGGGAAGCAGCCATCATGAGCGTTGTCGTGGCAATGATGGGATTCGCTGGAGGGATGACGATGAGCGCCATCAAACGAGACCGTGGCGTCAACGATTACGGTTCGCTGGTAATGGGCCATGCGGGCGTTCTAGACCGGATCGATACTCTTTGTTTTGCAGCTCCCGTATTCTATCACCTCACTCGATTTTTCTTTTCCGTCTAATGGCTTGGATCGACACACACGCTCACTTGGATGATGAAAGCCTGCGCAATCGATTGCCCGAGGTCCTAGAACGCTGCCAACATTCGCACGTTGAGAAGATCATTTCCGTCGGGACCACATTGAAATCAAGCCTTGGGTGCGTGTTTATTGCTGAACGCTATTCAAATATTTTTGCTTCGGTGGGAATCCATCCGAACTACTGCAATCAGGCTGAAGCGGGTGACTGGGGAGCGATCTGCGATCTGGTCGTAAACCCTCGCGTCGTTGCGATTGGCGAAACTGGACTCGACAAGTACTGGGACGATTGTCCGTGGGAAATTCAGGTTGACTACTTTCATCGCCATTGCCGACTGAGCAGCGAAACTGGTTTACCGTTAATCATTCATATGCGAGACTGTGCGGTAGAAATGTTAGAACAGCTCGAAGTTGCAGCCAACGACGGTCCGCTAATCGGTGTTATGCACTCATTTACCGGCGACCTAGCCATGGCGCGAGCTTGCATTGACCTGGGGCTTTACATCAGTTTTGCTGGCATGTTGACTTACAAGAAATCGAGCGAGCTGAGGTTAGTTGCGGCTCAATTATCACTTGACCGGATACTGGTCGAAACGGACTCGCCCTATCTGTCCCCTGAGCCGCAACGAAGCATGCGTCCTAATATGCCTTCGCAGGTGTCGCATACAGCAACGTGCCTTGCGGAAGCTAGACAAATCTCATTGGACGAGCTTAGTACGGCAATTCTGGCGAACACAAAGAGACTGTTTACGAGAATAGAATAGCTTTGTATTTCCCCGGCTGGAAAAGCGTTAATCGATTCCGCTGCACTGCGATGTCGCGTTAAGATTTTGATATCGCGTCAAGATTTTTTGGATTTGTTGTGAGCAAGAACATTATCGACTCAAGACAAGAAATAATCGTGGTCGTCCATGGTTTGGGCAGCAATAAAGCCTGGATGGTGCCGCTCTGCAAAAAGCTTTGTGGTCGAGGGTACCGAGTGGAGAACTGGGGTTACCGAAGTTTTGCAAAGTCAATCGATTTCCACGCCGAGCAATTGAACAGATTTGTCGACGATTTGCCAAAGGAGATTACCGTACACTTCGTCGCACATAGCATGGGAGCTATCGTCGTTCGTGCGGCGCTGGATCGAAGCCCATTGCCGAATCTTGGTCGCATCGTTTTCTTGGCTCCGCCAAATCTAGGCACGCCGGTGGCCCGTTATGCAACGAAAATTGTGGGTAGCCTTTGTAAATCGATATGTCAGCTTTCCGATCGCCCCGATAGTTTTGTAAATCAAATTCGCAGCGTTCCCGCGACGGAGTTCGGTGTGGTTGCCGCTCGATACGATTTTCTTGTACCGCGATCGTCTACGGGCTTGGAGGGAATGAGTGACCGTGTGACTGTGAATGCGTTGCACAGTTCGTTGTTGTTTTCGCAACGCACAGCCGATTTGACGATTTCCTTTATTGAAACGGGCCGATTCGAAGTATGCCCAGCTATCGATTCCACAAACGGTCAATCAGACAGTTCCGCGAAAGCAGTTTGACTGCATAACGAGATCGCCAGTAGCGCCAGCGATACTCAATTGCTCAAGCTGGGCAATTAGTCTTGGAGAGTTAGTAACGGTTTTCTAAGAAAGCGTTCCGTAACTGACGGCAACTGTATTTTTGCGTTTTAATAAATGTGTAGATCTGCAATTCGCCCAAGTCAGCTTTAGCGACAAATGCCGAATTTGCTATAATACTGGCGTGATCTGTGCGAACATACGAGCGAACTCGAAATTAGATTTGTTTGCGAAGAAACCTTGAAGGATGTAATACAACGACTCCAGACAGCATGCGAGTCAAGGCAGTAGACGAGAAAGCCAACGGTAAAGGGGATTTCATGTTGCGACGAAGTTTGTTCGCGCTTTTCTGTTTGTGTGTTGGGTTATTGGTTGGATGGGCCACGCAGGACGTCGGCTGGCCACTTGCAGGTCGAGCACAAAACCCCAACACGGTTCCCCTTCAAAGCAACTTTCCGGCTGTAAATGTTCGCCCGAACAGCCCACCCGCTGTCTTGCAGGACTTAAGCGAGTATTCACCTGAAGAGCAAATCAACATCGCCGTTTACGATAAATGCAATCGCGGTGTCGTTAATATTTCGACACGGTCGCTTCGCATGGATTCGTTTCTATTTGCATCGTCGGTCGAAGGCAGCGGCAGCGGTTCCATCATCGACAAGTCGGGGCATGTCCTCACGAATTTTCACGTGATCGAAGACGCGCGGGATATCAATGTGACGCTTTTCAATGGAGAGTCTTATCCTGCAGTTCTCATCGGGCAAGACCAAGATAACGATATCGCCGTACTGCGAATCGAAGCACCCGAGGATAGGTTATTCCCAATTGAAATCGGCGACTCTTCTAATCTGCGAGTGGGGCAGCGAATCATCGCGATCGGCAATCCGTTCGGACTGGAACGCACCATGACCGATGGCATTATTTCGAGTCTCAATCGTCAATTACCATCGCGCAATCGCAGAACCATGAAATCGATCGTGCAAATCGATGCGG
>JANMNK010000144.1:0-34842 GCA_031373875.1 Pirellulaceae bacterium
CGCATAGCGTTCGTCTGCGTTCTTTGACAAGCACTTCATTAGAATCGTACTGAAGTCGCGTGGAATATCGCGGGCGACTTGATTAGCCGGAGTTGGCTGAGCCGTCAGTATTTGACTGATCACGCCGTGGGGTGTCGAAGACTCAAACACCGGTTTTCCAGTCGCCAATTCATACAACGTTGCGCCGAGGCTATAAAGGTCGCTTCGATGGTCGACTTGGCGAGTGGATGCCGATGCCTGCTCGGGACTCATGTAGCGCGGCGTCCCAAGCAGCGCCCCTGCCATGCTGAGGGTCACGTCATCATTGCGTTTGGCTAATCCAAAATCCGTTAGCCAAATTCGGTTTTCAGGATCTAACAGCAAATTGGAAGGTTTTACGTCACGATGAATGACTCCGCGATGATGCGCATGCTCAAGCGCCTCCGCGGCCTGCAATCCCCATTCAGCAACCGTGGTCCAATCGATCGGACCACCGCGTTCTTTAGCGACACGATCGAGACTCTGGCCTTCGATAAATTGCATGGCATAGTAGTTGATTGGTCCTTCGGTCCCGACAGAAAAGATCGGCACAATGTTCGTGTGGTGCAGTTTAGCGACGGTGGACGCTTCTCGTTGAAATCGACGTATCGCTTCGGGGTCGGAGACCGACGCAAACCATAAGACCTTGAGCGCGACGATGCGACCCAAGGATTTTTGTTCGGCTTGAAAGACGACTCCCATTCCGCCACGTCCAATTTCACGCAGGATCTGAAAATCGCCGATGCGATTTCCTTGGCCGGTCGCGCCGGGATTGAGTTGCGCCAGAAACTCCATACCTCGCATCGCCGTTCGAAGCGAACTGGGGACATTGTGCAGTCGCGCCAGCCATTCCGATGGACGCAGTGATGGCTCGGCAGCTTGCGATTCCCGGTACCGTTCAATCCATTTAGCCAGATCTTCGGCTCGCGAGTGTGCTGCGAAATCTAAAGTCGATCCATGAGCTTGGTCGGCCTGCTGTTCTTTGCGTTTTTCGGTCCATGCTGCGAAGGCTCGCTGGACGCTTTTGGTGAATTCTGGAAAACGCTCGAGACAGGGACTCAATGTGACTTCGTCAGATTGGTTTGTGTGCCGGTCCCATTCCAACGGCAACAACTCTTCGAGAGCACGACAGCGAAGCTCCTGCTTATCCGGCAAACTATTCAGAAGCTGTTCGATCGATTGTTGGTCAAGTGAATCAAGAGATTCCTCAAATCGCATGCACAACGCGTCGATAAGCTCAAGATTTTCAGGTGAAATTGGATCTTCAGCTTGGCTCGGGTCTTTCGACGGGTCGTTTGATTTGAGACTCATCGCTGGCTGCTCTCCATATTTCTCGTATCATTTTTAATCGCCGCTCGATTGTGGCAAGGGAACATCCCAGTTGTTCGGCGATTTCGAAATTAGAGAACCCATCCATCTTGAGCGTCGCAACGGTTTGCATCGTTTCAGGTAGCATGTTTACTAAGCGACGCAATTCATCGATCAACATCACTTCGAGATCCGGTGTCGGGTTCGGATCGGCGAACTGCGCCATGCCGACTTGCCCGCTTCCGTCGAAGTGCATCAGGGCTGATTCGCCCAACGACTGACGCTTTTGCCTGCCGTGGTGCCTCAACCAATCGATTACTTTGCGATGGGTCATCCAAGAGAGTAACCGCCAAAGGTTGTCGCTGCCCCTCAAATCTGGAAAGCGATTTTCGGCTGCCCCGGCAAAAAAGCTATTTAAGACGCTTAAAGCCACGTCTTCTTCATCCCCCTCGGCCATCCTCGCTCCCGCCAACCTTTGACGAGCCAACGCGACCAATTGTGGGAAAAACTGTTCCCAAAGCTGATCTTGGGCTCCTGGATTGCCAGCTCGCACCATGCTCATCCAAATACTGGCGGATGCGGAAGCGACGGGTTTGTTCAAGCTGGAATCCATCGTATTGCTCAGAATGCTTTGGGGACACAGTTTAGGGACGCGGCGGAAAATTCGTTTGACTTCATTCTAATCGAAAGCAATTTCCCTTGGCGGGCCCAACTCACACTAACAAGTCCATCCGAAACAAACAGGGTTCCGTTGGAGCCGGACTGAAGGAATGAACGGTTAGGATGGACCACAACTCAAGAGAACATCGGTGGTTTTTTGAAAAGTTTGGCGACTGGGCGTCAGGGAGCCGGCTTGCGGCGAAATGTTGGTTCGCCGACAAGAAGTTCGTCGCCACCACGATTGGTTTCGAGAGTTTCATCCGTGCTCTCGGGGTCGATGGCTCGGCACGATTCAGAAAGTCGATCGATTAAGTCGTCAAGCGGATCTTCCCATGTTTCGACCGTCGATTCCGTCGGCGGTATTTCGGCCATCTCGTCCAACAGCAAAATGAAACGCAATATGTGACGGAATAAAATGCCTTCCTGTTTCTGAAGACCATGCGCTCGGATGAACTGATTGAAATCGCCTTGAAACTCAAGAAGTTCGCCAACAACCCAGACGCTTTGAGTTTTAACGTCGTGGACGCGAGGAAAATCGTACTGGAAAAGTCGATGCAATTTTTCTCCGAGCGTCAGCGGTCGCGGCGGTGGCTCGTCAAAGATCCTGCGACGCGGTCGACCCGATGCTAACTCTTCTAAGTCGGGTTCATCGTCATCTTCTTGGCGACGGCCTGTCAACTCTTCGATACTCGCTAGTCCCAATTCTAGCAGTCGTGGATCAAGTCGCGTCATCGCTAACGGTCCTGGCGGCATCTTATCGATCGGCGGCACTCGTACCAGTCGCGCGACATTGGCTGGCAATTCGAGCACGCTTTCCAACGCTTGGATTCGTTCGGTTTCGTCTCCGAACGCAAGGTAATTTGCCAAGTACACGCCATACAGCGGATTGAGACTTCGCAATCGAAGCAGCAGGTCCATGCGCTCGGTCGGCGTTGCTGTTTCAGGGCGATAATTGATCAAGTCGTATCCGCGATCCGCTTCGTCGACACCCAACGTCAATCCGGGGATCGCATCCTGGGCTTCGTCATCATCAACGTCAGCCTCCAGCTGCGCATCATCGTCTGTGCCAAGCTTCATTCCGCCATGTTCGAGCATTCCTTGCTTGGCAGGCATTGAGGGCGTCGGTAGCAGCGCAGGCTTTACTGGCAATTTGATCTGCGGTTCGAATCCGCCACCCAGCGGGATTGGTTTCGGATTCAGTACAACGTAGCCTGCCGTCCAAAGTGTTATCAGCATCTGATTAAGGTGCTTTTGTGCGTTGATCATGTCCGACGGTTCTAATAATCTGCGGCCGACCAATTCACGAATCGGCTGCACATTGGGAGATTGCTCGAGCATGTAAGCCATCAACCGCCATGGCAGGGGTCCACGACTCGACAATTTTGCAGGCGGCGCTTTTTGTAACTTTTCGAACTGGTCCTTTGACCAATAGGCTTCGCCTTGCCGACGTTTCGGCATTTTCTTTTTGAGTTGTTTTTTCGCCCGCATCAGCCCAGGGTCTTTGGTGTCTTCGGGAATCTGATCGTATTTCTGTTTCCATCGAAGGAATTTGACGTCGTCTTCGTGCGCAAGTGCAAACACGAACCCTTGCGAGTCAAACTGCGGGCGACCGGCGCGGCCGAAGATCTGGTGGGCCGCACTCGGTTCGATAATTTTTCTTTTGTCTTTTGGCCCCTTCATGATTGTCGGCAACACGACACTGCGGGCAGGCAAATTGATCCCTGCCGACAAAGTCTCTGTGCAAACCGCTACGGTCAACAATTTTTCCTGGAACAGTTGTTCGACAATGCGTCGGTATTTTGGCAAAATCCCTGCGTGATGAACGCCCACTCCTCGCTGCAGAATTTGCTTGAGTTTCGGTCCCGCTCCGTCACTCAGGTCAAACTCCTCTAGACGCTTTGCAAGTTCTGCTTGCCGAGGTTTGTCGATCAGTTTTTTTCCTTTGAGAAGCTCCGCTACTTGCCAACATTCATCGCGATTGAAACAAAAAACCAAAGCGGGCGTGCGTCGTGTGGCTTCGTCGCCTTCGGCCATTTTTTCGAGCAACTCATCGAGCATCGCATCGTCGACCCACCAGTACGACAAAGGTACTTTACGCTCGGTTCCTTGAACCAACTGCAAACGTCTACCGTGACTGCGGGATAGCCAACTGCAGAAATCGTAACTGTTGCCGACGGTGGCAGATAAAAGCAGTGTGCGAATGTGATGTGGCAGTAGACCAAGCGTCAGTTCCCAAACGACGCCGCGTTCTGGATCGTTGAAACTGTGGAATTCGTCCATCACGACCGAGCCTACTTCGCGAAAGTCAAACGCTTCCTGATTCAACAGCCGGTTCAAAAGTATTTCGGCGACAACGACTAAGACCGGCGCGTCGGGGTTAACTCGCCGGTTGCCGGTAACGAGCCCAACGCTCGTGGCTGGGTACCCCCATCGCTCGACGGATTGTTGAATCTCGACAAGTTTTTGATCGGTCAATGCGATCAGAGGCGTTGTGTAGTAGCATCGTTTGCCGGTTCGGAGAGCTTCGTAGACAGCGGCTTCGGCGATCAACGTTTTGCCCGTGCCAGTCGGTGCACAGACAAGCACACCGTGATCAGCGGTAAACCAAGCGAGTAAAGCTTCTTCCTGCACTGGGTACGGTGTAAAAGCAAGTTTGTCAAAATACTCTGCAGCGATGTCATCGCGATTCGGTATTTCCATTGGGTTTTCCATCGCGACTATTCAATCTGAAGTAATTCAATCTGAAGTATTTTGCATCACTACCACAATTCTGTACGACACCGTGGCTTCGCGCCAGCGCAGCCATCAGTGTAACGAGAATGAATCGGCAATACACGTCGCTTAGAAAGACATGCACGGATTTCGTTATGGCTCGAACTATTTTTCTTCGAACGGCAAGAATGCTTGAACTACTGTCGTCAACGAGCTTATCTAGAACTTGGGCTTGGTTCCGGATGCGATAAAGTATTTGCGACTTGGGAATATTTCGAGAGCGTCGAGCCATTTGCCGGCATTCTCTTCGTACCACTTAGGTTGCTTGGTGACTATTACCAATCGCCCTTCAGGTCGCAAGCTTGCGATTGCCGAAGTGATGAACAACTCTGCAATACGAAAGTCCGCATAGTATGGTGGATTGGCCAAAGCCATGTCGAAAGCATCGGGATGATTGAACGCGCCCGAGTGGTTCAATTCGACTTGCAGGTTTTCAAGGCCATTTAACTCCGCACCTCGACGTGTGCACCAAACCGCGCGGGCGTTACTGTCAACTGCCAGAACTTGGCAAGTGGAGTCGCGAGCGGCTAACGCGATGGCAACGGATCCGCTGCCGCATCCGATGTCGAGTAAACGGGCTTCGGGGAAAACGTCGACGGCGTCCAACAATTGGCGAGCACCATTATCGACTTCACGATGTGAGAAAACTCCAGGACGCGTGACGATCTTGATCGAGCGACCAGAATCTCGCAAATCCAACTCGCAGGAGAAATCGCGAACTCGTTTCAATTCGTGCTTCTTCTGAACCAGATAAACGGTCGCGTCATCAAATAGCCGCACTTTGACACTCTTGTCGAAAACCTTCATTTGTTCGTGTAGCCATTGATCCTTGGGATTATCGACGGAGGCAATCAACCAGCCACCAACGGTCAATCGGCAATAGGCAGTTTGTAAAAGGTCGCGAGCCAGTTCCGTTTCACCGCGCATCGACAACGGCAGCAGCACCAAATCACACGCCTGTTCGGGCCAGTCGATCAAGCACTCGATCGCCAAGTTAGCCAATGGGGTTGCGTGTTCTTCGGCCAACGCTGCATGGAATGAATCCAAATACCAACACGTTACACTCGCATCGGGACGATCAGCAGCTATCTTTTCGGCGGCTTGGGCTCTACCAAGCGACATTGCCATTATTCGCTGCCCGGGGATTCCTACCGCTATTTCCAGCAATCGCGATTCGGCCACTCTCGGCGGCAATCGCTCTTCGCCTTGTACAATATCAGTCATGTTTCTTATTGAATCCGTGATACGTTCGTTGTATCCGCGTGTGGTTTCACCTATTGAATGCGGCATCATTTCGAGCAGCATTTTAACAGAAAAGCCGAAGCAAGGGCGAGGCTCCTGAGTTGTCGTTTCGTTTGCAATATCAGCGAAATAAATTTTTCCTCGAAATTACTCCCGTAACTCGGACACCAATCGTCGAAAGGGATAGATTGGACTGAGTTCGGGTCGATATGCGAGGCCACCTACTACGACAGCTTATCGGACATTCCAATAGCTGCATGGCAGATCGCCTCGTGAGTATCATTTTGCAAATTTTGCAATTGTGTTTTGCGTATATTAAGGACTGAAGATGCGTGATCAGACAGAACAATTCGAAGCGGCGATGTCGTTGGCCATGAATGCGCATCGAGGCCAGCGGGACAAGTCAGGCGCGGCGTACATCGAACACTTGCTGTCCGTAATGAATGGCGTTAGCTGCTTGACCAGTCGTCAAGTTGCTATTTTGCACGATATCCTCGAAGACACCGACACAACCCGCGCTGACTTGGAGGAGGCGGGACTGGCTGCCGAGACCATCGAGGCAGTGGAGTTATTGACCAAGCCTGACTTGGTTGCCTATGTCGATTATGTTGTGAAACTTAAACCCAATCCGATTGCTCGCAAAGTGAAAATTGCGGATCTTCGTGACAACTATCGCATCGATCGCGTTGCTTTCCGAGAAACGCATGCAGAGGAAGATACTCGGCGTATAATGAAATACATCCTGAGTTTTCAATACTTGTCCGATCAGATTGACGAAGTGACCTATCGCCGTCGCATGGAGTCGCTCGGCTGAGACTTCATGATTTGCATTGGCACCGAGTCTTGAAACCACGACTTCGGAGAATGGTGTATTTATTTCGTGCAAACTATTTTGCGGTACAAGATGCGTCTCATTTTTAAAACGATCTTAAGCCTGACAATGATCAGTTCCACGATGGCTATCCATTCGTTGGCGTGGGGGCAGACCGATTTTGATTTTTTTGAAAAACGAATTCGGCCGGCGCTGATCGAGCATTGTTACGAATGCCATGCTTCAGACAAAGACGCAGAGGGCGGGCTGCTGTTGGATTCCCGCGAAGGATGGATGCGTGGCGGCGATTCGGGCTCTGCAATCATTCCTGGTGAACCGACAACAAGCCGCTTAATGAAGGCGATCGAGTACGAAGACGCCGAACTTCAGATGCCACCGGATGGCAAATTGTCTGCTTCGGTTATCGACGATTTTAAAACGTGGATTGCCAACGGCGCACAAGATCCTCGCGAAAAGTCGCCTGTACCGCTTGCAAAAAAAACTACGGCTTTGTCCGTCGATGCCGCTCAGCAGCATTGGGCATATCGACCCATTCGCCAAGTGAATCCACCGCCAACAAAAATTCCAGTCGACTCAGCGATCGATGCCTTCCTGCAACACAAGTTGGATGAACAGCAATTGCAACCTATGCAGCCCTCCGGACGGCGCGAACTTCTCCGTCGGCTGACTTTTGATCTACATGGGTTGCCGCCAAGCCTAGCAGAGACATTGGAATTCGAAGCAGACGATAGTCCAGATGCTTACGAGCGCGCTGTCGATAGGTTACTAGCCTCACCTCGTTTTGCGGAACGATTTGCTAGACGCTGGTTAGATCTGACTCGATATGCCGAATCCTTGACACTGCGAGGATTTACGTTGCCTCAAGCATGGCGGTTTCGAGATTATATAATTCGGGCTATCGCCGAAGATCGGCCAATCGATCAAATGATACGTGAACACATCGCCGGCGATCTCATGACCGAAGGTACGGCGGCCGAAAAATCAGATCGTATCATTGCCGCTACCTTTCTTACGCTCGGTAACACGAACTTGGAGGATCAGGACAAAGCTCAGCTTGATATGGACGTGGTCGACGAGATGCTTGACACACTTGGGCGAGCGTTTCTAGCTCAGACGATTGGATGTGCGCGTTGCCACGACCACAAGTTTGATCCGATTCCGACAAAAGACTATTACGCTTTGGCCGGGATTCTTAAATCCGCAAAGCTGCTTCAACACGACAACGTTTCCAAGTGGATTGAACATGCATTGCCGATGAACGATTCCGAGACGATCCGCTTTAACAAAATCCGCGATCAGTCCCAGGCCGTCCAAACGCGAATTTCTCAATTGGAAAATAATTTGAAAGGGGTAAAAAGCGCAGGTTCGAATATAGTTCCGCTCGAACGAATTGCCGGAATTGTTGTTGACGACGCTCAAGCAAAAAAAGTTGGCAGTTGGCAAGACTCTTCGTCAGTCCAATTTTACGTTGGTAACGGATACGTCCATGAACAAAATGGAGGCAAAGGGGAAAAAACAATTACGTTTGAACCGGTCAATCTGCCCGGCGGAAACTACGAAGTACGATTTGCTTATTCTCCGGGCGACAATCGCGCAAGCAATCTGCAAGTGAGTATTTTTAGCGCCGACGGCGAATCGAAAGTTTCAGTTGATCAACGAAAATCGGCTCCCATCGATGGGCTTTGGATATCGTTGGGAAAGTATCGTTTCGAAGAAAACGGTCAAGCGTATATTTTCGTATCGAATGACGGCACCGACGGTCACGTCATCGCCGATGCAGTCCAGTTTCTGCCACTCGATCAAGTAAATACAAATAGCGTTGTCGACGCGAATACATTGGATCCGAAAGGAACTCAAACGGAGCTAGATTCGCTTCGTAAACAGAAGCAAGAATTGGACGCCGAGTACTCAACGCGTCCGATGGTTATGACGCTCGAAGAGCAATCGCCTGTGGATTTGCCAATTCATATTCGGGGAAGTGTCCATAACTTGGGCGAAGTTGCCCCACGCGGTTTTCTTCAGGCGATCCCAATCTCGAATCCGCCCCCGCTCCCGAACAACTCAAGCGGCCGTTTGCAGTTGGCTGGTTGGATTACCGATGGTAGCAATCCGCTCACGGCTCGAGTCGTCGCAAATAGACTGTGGTATTGGGTCATGGACGAAGGTCTTGTGGCGACGGTCGACAATTTTGGAACAACAGGCGAACAGCCTTCGCATCCAGAATTACTCGAGTGGTTTTCGAAGGAGCTTGTATCGCACCATTGGTCCATCAAGGCTGCGGTACGGCAACTCGTGCTCACGGACGCGTATCGTCGTTCGTCAGTAGATAGCAGCGAGACCTGCGAACGGATCGACCCGCAAAACCGTCTTTATTGGCGAAGCAATCGAAAGAGACTGGATGCAGAGACGCTTCGAGACACGATTCTGTTTCTGAGTGGTGAACTGGATCTCAATATGTTCGGACGTCGATGGCCGAGTGGCCTTCAAGCCGATTATGGCTATGAGGGAACAACAACGTGCCGAAGTATCTACGTTCCCGCTTTCCGTAATTCGATGCCGACTGTTTTTGAAGCGTTTGACTTTGTGAACTTGAGTGTTGGAGCAGGGCGTCGGAATCGAAGCACGGTGGCGCAACAATCGTTGTTCTTGCTCAATAATCCTTGGATTACGCAAAGGTGTACTGCCGCGGCGGGAAATTTTTTAAAAGACAATGCTGGCAGTAGTTCGGATATTGTCGCGGACTTGTATGAGCATGTTCTAGGCCGAGAGCCAACGAATGACGAGCGTTCGGCTATACTCAAGTTTGTCGGTGATTCGACGATCCGCGAATTGTCACGTGACGATTTCGCCGCAATATTTCAGAGTTTAATATCCTCTGTCGACTTCCGATTCCCTCTCTAAGAGATTGCGCTCTGAGGAATGCGATGTTCCCGACTCGACGAAAATTCCTAGAACAATCTGGCTGCGGGTTTGGAATGCTCGCCGCATCTGCATTGTTAGCGACGCATTCGGGTCGAGCGGCTCCGTCGCCACTGATTACGCAAATCGTGCCTCGTGCAAAGCGTGTTATCTTTTTGTTCATGCAAGGCGGCATTAGCCAAGTTGACTCCTTTGATCACAAGCCGATTTTAGAAAAACAAGACGGCCAGATGATCGGTTTCGACGATGCACGCGTGCTTGCCAATACGGGAAAACGCGGATCGCCCCATCGCGTCATGCAGTCGCCTTGGCGGTTTCGTCCTTACGGCGAATCGGGGCATAAGGTCAGCGACTTATTTCCGAACATTGGGCAGCGCGTCGACGATTTGTGTTTTATCCACTCGATGCATACCGAAGGCGTGGCTCATGGCCCGGCGACTTTGTTCATGCATTGTGGCTCAACCAATATGGTTCGGCCGTCGATCGGATCGTGGGTTCTCTATGGGCTAGGGTCGGAAAACGAAAACTTACCTGGGTTTGTTTCCATCACGCCTTCGATTGGCAACGGAGGAGCACGAAATTACGGAAACGCATTCTTGCCCGCTCGAGCCCAAGGAACGGCGATTGGTCATGCTTCCGAGAAATCAGCCCAGCTTGCGATGAAGGATTTGGATGAGCATTTGACGACGCTTGAGGATCGGCATCGTCGATTGCGTCTAGTGCAAGAAATTAACGAAAGCCAACTGCGAAACCGAGCCATGGATTCGGAGTTGGATGCCGCCACGGAATCATTTGATCTGGCTTGGCGGATGCAGACGCAAGCACCGGATGTTTTTGATTTGAATCGGGAAAGCGAAGCCACTTTAAAAATGTATGGGATTGGCTCGGCACCGACGGATGCGTTTGGGCGCAAATGTTTGCTTGCACGTCGATTGTGCGAATCGGGAGTACGTTTTGTTCAAGTCAACTATGGCGACGATTCTGCAAATCCTGCTTGGGATCAGCATTCGAATTTGCCGAAACACGAGGAACATGCTCGCGCCGTTGATCGGCCCGTAGCTGGGTTGCTAGCCGACCTCAAACAACGGGGGCTGTTAGAAGATACAATCGTTTGGTTTGGCAGCGAATTTGGACGGACTCCGTACGCGGAAAAGAACGGGACCGGACGCGATCATAACCCAGGAGGCTTTACCGTTTGGTTAGCGGGGGGCGGAGTAAAGCCGGGAATGACATTCGGAAAAACCGACGAGTTCGGTCACCACGGAATCCAAGACAAAGTGCATATGCACGATCTGCACGCGACGATCCTTCATCTCTTGGGCGTCGATCACGAGCAACTTACCTATCGATACTCTGGGCGCGATTTCCGATTAACGGATGTCTATGGCCGCGTCGTCCACGATGTGCTGAGCTAGTCTGCTTTCGACAGGACTGTCTACTTGCCCGGGGCTTTGTATCCGTTGCATTCTCGGATGCCCAGTTCGAAACCTGGTTCCATCCAGTTCTTGTAATACGTAACTTGGCGTATACTGTTTGCTTGAATAAGTTGGGGGTGGATTCAATACCTTCTGTCGTTTGTAGGTCCTCATCATGATGTCGCGCGGAATCGCAATTTTTTTAACGGTACTTACGTTTATGAATACAGTCCAAGGACAACAAGGTTATCGATTACCTCCCAAGGAAGTCGTCGACATTATCGATGCGCCACCAGAACCAGGAGTTGCGTTTAGTCCCAGCGGTGATTGGATGCTGCTCGTTTATCGCGACGCAATGCCATCCATCGAAGACCTTGCCCGACGCATGCTTCGCCTTGGCGGAATTCGTATCGATCCTGCAGCGAACGGACGTTTCCAAACCGATTTCATCCGCGGGCTGGCGTTGAGGCCGCGTGACGGTGGCGAAGTCATTAACTTACCTTTTCCCGACACCGTTCGAATTGGAACTATCAGTTGGTCGCATCGCTCGGATGCGTTTGTTTTCACTGTCATCACCGATCAAGGAACCGAGCTGTGGATTGCCAAGACAAGTGACCCAAGCTCGCCCATGCGAATTGTTCCTTCTTTGACTACGGTGCTCGACGGATTCGATTGGATGCCTGATGGCAAACAACTTTTGGTGAATATGGTCCCCGAAAATCGCGGGCTCGAACCCACGCCTCCGGTGGCGCCGGCCGGGCCAAGCATACAAGAGTCGCTTGGCAACACGTCCCCCACGCGAACTTTTCAAGATCTCTTAACCAACGCCTATGACGAAGATCTATTCGTGTACTATGGCACTTCGCAATTGGCGTTGGTTGATTTCGACGGCAATATGACCAAGGTTGGCAAGCCTGGAATGATCGATTCGGCTATTCCATCTCCCGACGGCAATCACATCCTGACGGTTTCGATCAATCGGCCTTTTTCCTATACGCTGGCTTATGATTCTTTTCCTAAGTCAATTGTCGTATGGGATGCGAAGGGTGCTCCCCTTTACACGGTTACCGAAGTGCCCATGGAAGAGAATATTCCAATCGAAGGTGTACGATTGGGACCGCGGGGCATTGGTTGGCGGCCTCGTTATCCTGCTTCTCTGTTGTGGACCGAAGCACTTGATGGTGGAGATCCTCGGAACAAGGTCGATCATCGCGAACGGATCATCGCAATTTCCGCACCGTTCATTTCGGAACCGCAAGAGCTGTTCAAGCTTCAACATCGCTATGCAGGATTCGGTTTCTTTACAAACCCTCAATTAATGTTGGCAACGGAAATGGATCGCGATCGTCGATGGGTCACCACACGACTCTACGACAGCTCCAAGCCCGACATTGCTCCGCGAGTTGTCTTCGATCGAAGCATTCGCGATCGTTATGGCGATCCGGGTCGCATTGTGACCAAACCCGATGAGACAGGCTATTCGGTCGCTGTTGAAGACGCAGGCTCGGTATTTCTCGCGGGCCAAGGGGCTACGCCAGAGGGCTTTCGACCGTTCTTGGACAGGAAAGACAAAGATACTTTGGAGACTACTCGCTTGTGGCAATGCGGCGAGGGAAGTTACGAAGCGGCAGCGATGCTCTTAGATATGGATGGATCGGGTAAACCCACCATCATCACGCGAAACGAATCGCCAACCGCACCGCCGAATTATTTTTTGATTGAGCTTTCGACCGAAAAGCGAATTCAATTAACCGACTTTAAAGACCCAACACCTCAGATTCGTGGAATCAAGAAACAAATTGTGAAATATCAGCGAGCGGATGGGGTGCCCTTATCCGCAACGCTGTATCTGCCAGCCGACTACAAACCCGGCACTCGGTTGCCGCTCATGGTCTGGGCATATCCGCTCGAATTCAATGATCCGAGTACCGCAGGTCAGATAGCTTCGAGCCCGTTTCAGTTCACTCGCATGGCAAGCATCTCGCATTTGACGTTGCTAACTCAGGGCTACTGCATCATGGATGATGCTACGATGCCAATTGTGGGCGATCCTGAAACCATGAACGACACGTTCGTGAAACAAGTTGTCGATTCAGCCAAAGCGGCGATCGACAAAGCCGTTGAGATGGGTGTTGCTGACCCCGAACGAGTCGCTGTTGGCGGTCATAGTTACGGGGCTTTTATGACTGCAAATCTGATGGCGCATTGTGATTTCTTCAAAGCGGGAGTTGCACGAAGCGGCGCATACAATCGAACTTTGACGCCGTTTGGTTTTCAATCCGAACGTCGCCCGCTGTGGGAAGCCAAAGATATTTACGCCGAAATATCTCCATTTATGCATGCTGATAAAATCAAGAAACCCATCCTATTGATACACGGCAAAAACGATAACAATCCAGGCACTTTCCCGCTTCAATCACAGCGTATGTATCAAGCGATAAAAGGAAATGGCGGGCATGTTCGCTTGGTTATGTTGCCGCTGGAAAGCCACGGATACCGCGCTCGCGAATCGGTGCTTCACACACAAGCGGAAATGATAGAGTGGCTGAACCAATACGTGCGTGACGCCAAGTAACGTTTAGCAAATCGAGAAAAAGAAAGTTTCAAGTATGAGCCAGTGGGTAGAAATCAAGTTTGACTGCTTGCCTTTGCGAAGCATTCCACGCTTGGACATTCCAGTTGACGCATCTCCCAAATTTGCGGAAAAAGTCGCACGGATCAAACAGGCTGTTGAGCAGCATGGCACGCACAATACGTACTATGTTCACAACGCCAAATGCACGTTCCACTTAACCAACGATCCAAGTTTAGGGATGGTCGAATTCCGATTCGAGGGCACTGTCTTTACCGACGAGTCGGACGCCAAAGCCGTTCGTACCATCGTCGATGTTCAGTTGGAAAAAGAAAATTGTGGCTGGCTCAATCAGGCCATTGTGGACTGGCTCAACGAAAGCGTTCGGCATGCGTTGGTAGTCGAATTCAACCGCTTTATTGCCGCAGGCGATCTGAAACGAACTCAGGAACGCATGGACCAAATCGAACAAAACTTGGTTCAGTCCGGTGGCTTTGTTGGCATGTACCTGTGACAGATTTTCACGGGAACTGAAGAGTTACAGGTAGTTCGGATATTGAATCGGATATCCGTATTGCCCAATTTGCGAGTTTGGTTACGCCCAATTATTTGCTTTTGGAATCAGCGATTAAACGTGCGTGTTCGGTTTGGATGATCTTGTAGGTTTCCTTGATTTTGGCATTAACGGATGCCAATTCGGATTCGAGCCGTCCTACTTCGTCAGTGATGAACGTCGATTCTTTCGTGAACTGTGCCAGATCTTTGTCTAAAGCTTGGCGTTCCGTTTGACGGACTGCGATTTGTTCTTGACCTTCTTTGTTTGTTGCTTCGATTACAGCATTTTCATGCGTGTAAAGATCGATACCTTGCCGAGCCTTGATCGCGCGTTCGCGAATTTCGCGAAAGCCAAGCTGATAATCGTTCAACGGACGCACATAAAATCGATCAATCAACTTGGCGACATCTTGAGAAATGAGTTCTTCTGCGGGTAGTTTCCAGAATACTTCCCGATCTCCTGGCCGGAAAGTAATACTGGCCTCGCCCTCGTCTCGCTTTAGCCGTGCATCCACAGTTCGACCGCTCAAGTCGAAGAAGCCACCTTCGGTTGCGATACGCGAATCTTTGCTGTCGACTTCAATTGTATGTTCTTTGGTGAACTCGACCAGAATCCATTCCAACTCTGGTGGCAGTGGTTCTGAAGTCGGTTGGCCATCAGCAAGATACGATCGCAATAACGCAGCTTTGCGAATATTGGTATCCAACTCAACACCATTTGGAAAGATACCCGTAGTTGATTCGAGTGCAGCAGGATCGGCAGGAAAAAGTTTCGATAATTCGGCTTGGTCCATGCGTCCAAACAATTGCTTTTCGTTTGCTTCGGAACCCTTCGATGCAAACGCAGTATGCGAATCGAGTGGCATGAGTTCGAAAACAGTCCAACTTGCAGCACCGCCCCCGCTGATTGCCGCTGATTGATACTCGGTCAACGTATCCGTCGGCCTTAGTTTGATCGCGTCGCCTTGGACGGAGTCGATCATGAACTGGCCCAAATAAGTTCCAGGCACGATACGACCTTCTTCATTCTTCGTTTCAGCAAAGGCGTAAACGACGAGTTTGTCCGGTATCGGACCTGCGTCGGCCAAAGGTGCTGGTGCAGCCACTCCGGGAGCGACCGGGGCAGCAGGCGCTGCTGCGTTTAATGGCGGTGCAAGTAACGAAAACAACGCGCCGTTATTGTCCACTGATTGCAACTGTATTCCACGCCACACTCGTCCTCGATCTAGTTTGAGGCGACCAAGCTCACTTAAGGTGGCGTTCAAACTATTCGGATCATAATTGGTGGCAAGTAAATCGCCGTTCTTAATCTTGTTAACGTCCGATTGCAAATTCTCGACCGCTGCACGTTCGGTGTCATGCGATCGAATCCAACTGACTCGTGTCGCGAGAACTCCAGCCGAGCTGTAGAGGTACACCCACGAAGCAAAGAACAGGAAGAAAAGGGTAGTGACATGAATGGCACCCCAGCCCTTGGCTGACTTGACAATGGCAACGATGAACGTCACCAACGCTGTCAATACGACCAGAATAAATATGATGCCCAAGATGTCCATGGATGGCCCAAATATCTATTGGAGGTGAGAAACCCGAAGGCTCATCGGTAAAGATAAGTTGAAAAACCAATCTCGATAGTAAGTTGGGGCATATGGGGTGTCAAGCAACAGCCAAGAAACGGTCAACTGTTCCGTTTAGTTTGTTTAAGAAAATACGGCAAAGTTGAACGACTAGGAAAGTTGAGATTATCCAGGATAAACGGAATAACCTTTACGAGCAGAAATGGTCGAAAACCAAGTTGGACTGTCAAAATCGGGACAGCCATTCTCACCGCCATTATCAACACAACGTGGCGGAATTTAACGGATTGACTGCATAAAAGGCATTTCGAATGGCAACTTGGAAAAGGACTCAATCCGCTGCCAAAGACAACACAAAAGCTCTAAAGCGGTCGCGACTAGCAAGACTGCTCGGTGGAGCGCGAAAAATCGCCATTGGTGGGGCTATCCTGTTTCCACTGCTGCAAACAGCTTGCACGCGGGCAAAATATCGATCTTTGGTCGATCAAGAAACTTATCATCTAATCGACGAAAAAGTCTCTGATGCCAGCAGCGCGCCGATTCGCCGAATCGATGTCGACCCTCGATCACGTCTTTTCGACCCGTTCAATCCAGATCGACCACCGATGCCCGAGGACGACCCTGCTGCACATCGATATATGGAAATTGTCGATAAGAAAAAGGGCTATCCACTTTGGGATGTGAATGGCCGAACGAACACGGCGGAAAATCCGGATTGGTGGCGATGCTTGCCGCTCGATGAACGCGGGGTCCTGCTGCTGGATGCAGACACTGCTGTTCGATTAGCTCTCTTGCACTCACCGTCTTATCAAAGCGAAATTGAGACGCTGTACTTGTCGGCGCTCGACGTCAGCAGCGAACGATTCCTTTTTGACACCCAGTTTTTTGGTGGCTGGGGCGCGGATTTCACTACCGATGGACCGGATCGTAATGGACTAGGAAACAGTCGAACTTCGGTGACATCATCAGCGTTTAGCAGAGGCCGCCGTCCGCTGTCTATGCAGCGAAGATTTGCGACCGGAGCCGATATGGTCGTCGGCATGGCAAACTCGTTGACTTGGCAGCTGTCCGGTCCGAACACTCAGTCGGCTTCGACCATCCTGGACTTTTCCTTCGCACAACCGTTATTGAGACAAGCTGGTCGTGATGTGGTCTTGGAACGACTCACATTGGCCGAACGAACGCTGTTGTATAACGTTCGAGCGTTTGAGCGATACAAGACCGGTTTCTATTTGCAGGTCACAATTGGACGACAAGCCGAGGCTGGTCCGACGCGACGCGGTGGCTTATTCGGTGGCGCGGGTCTTGAAGGATTCACTGGGTTGGGCGGGGGATTCGGACGAGTGGGCGTCACCACGGGTGGTGGCGGACTGGGAGCCGGTAACTTGGTGCCTACCGCTGGCGGTATTTTGGGGCTCTTGCAAAATCAAATTGAAATTCGCAATGCGGAAGAAAACGTCGCCAGAACTCGCGACAACCTGCTGCGTTTCGAAGACACTTTGCGCGAATTGCTAACGACGATTCCCGCTGGTCAAGCCATTATCCCGCAACAGCAATTGCAAGTCACCCAGACCCGGCAAAACTTGATTACGTCGCAAACGAATCTATTGCAACGGCGACAACAGTATGAACAAACCATGGATCAATTCAAACAACTCCTGGGATTGCCTCCGTACATCTGTGTCGAATTGCAAGACCCGTTGCTGATGCAATTCAATTTGATTAGCCAACAGATGAAACAACGCCGCGACGACGTTGCGAAAATTCGCGAAGACCTCGGCACGAGCAACACCCAGTTGATCGAGTTCAGTCGGGTAGCGCAGGATGCTGTAAGCGGAGAAACTTTCCGAGAGATCGAGCTTACCGAGCAAGTCCAACTGGTTATCGATGACCTTGCGAGGAAGAGCGATGGGATCGAGACGATTCAGCGTGCGATGCTCGATCGCGATTTGCCAGAAATCCTCAGCGACTTGGAAAAGCTCAGAGCATCCCTGCCAGGCCGCGAACAGCAAATGGCTGGGCTGAGGCAAAGTTACGAGCAAGAAAAGGACTATATCTGTTCCTTGCTCTCGATCAAGTCCATCGACCCACAGTTGTTTGATTCGAGCGAGCTTGCATCGTTGCCAGACAATCTAAAGCTCGAGTACGATCGACTTGCAGATAAAGTGAATAAATACACGGAGCGTCTGCAAAGTTTGCGAAACGACTTGGATCAACTCAATACGTCGCTTGCAGACAAAACGCCACGTCAAAAATTTGATGCAGTGCGCACGCAAGTTATATTGCAAAGCCAAGATTTAGTCGCATCCATGGCAGAAGACGTTTTGGCGATGCAAGTGCTGCAGGCTCGTGCTCGCACCGAGAGCGTGCTGCTGCCCGAAGTGAACATCAACGAGCGAGACGCTGTCGAGATTGCGCGCAAGAACCGGCTGGACTGGATGAATGCGCGAGCTTCGCTTGTCGATTCCTGGCGAGCTATCGAAGTCGTCGCGGACGATTTAGAAAGCTCACTTGACGTCGTATTCAGCGGTGACGTACAAAATCGAAACGACAATCCACTGAGCCTCAATAGCTCGACCGGCCGACTGCGCGCTGGTTTACAATGGGACTCTCCAATCACGCGACTTCAAGAACGCAATCGTTACCGCCAAGTCTTGATCGAGTACCAACAGGCGAAACGATCTTACTATCAGTTTGAAGACAATATTTGGTTAACTCTGCGATCCCAGCTTCGAAATATTCGGCTACAACAGATCAACTTTGAGTTGCAACGTTACGCCGTTCGCATCGCTGCTCAACAGATCACCATCAACGAAGATATCCGTCAAATCAACGAATCGTTGAATCAAGCTGCCGGACCGACGGCAGCGCGTGACCAAGTTTCTGCGTTGCAGGATTTGCTCAACTCGCAAAACACGTTCTTAGGTGTTTGGGTGTTTTATGAAGCTCAGCGGCGCAACCTCGATCAAGACCTTGGTACGATGCAAGTCGATGGCGAAGGACTTTGGATCGATCCAGGTCCGATCACAGCAGAACGCTTCTACTTGGGAAACAATGCAGCCTGGATGCAAAACGGTGAGCAGATCATTTCCGTAGAAGAAGTTGGGCCGGTGAACCAAGTACCGCCGCAAACTGGTGGCCCTATCCAAATGCAGGTCCCATTGGCTGAACCCATTCAGGCTCCGGCAGAGATCAAGTAAAGGCAGTGTCCAGGTCTGGGCAGTTGTTCACGATAGCAATGAAGAAAGCCTAATCGCGACTCGCAAACGAACGAATTTCACGCGTTGTTGCGATTCACGCGCCGACGCTTGGAGCGTTTGTTTTTTTGAAGGCAACGTTCGAAGCCGCGTGTTTCCAGCAGCTCAGAAAGCTTCGCTGTCCTGACGGTAGCGCGAACATCGTAGCTTTTTCCTGAATCGGTGGCTTGCTACCATTCACGCCAAACACTCCCCTTTAGTTGTAAACTGGAGACGCAACGATCCCGAACCGTCCTTGGTGCGTCTGCGGCATCTCGCAGAAAAGCCTTGGCATCTGGGAGAATTCGCAGATTTCCGTAGTCACAAAAAAGGTAGATAGCACCAACCGCTCCGTATTCAATGCGTAATTCCAGCATTGGACCGCAACTTTCGTAGGCAATGGGTGTTTCTATAACCAAATGTCATGGTGCGAACTTGGCGGTCAAGTACAATGGAACACTGGTTTTTGTTGGTTCCCGCCGTGACAGCGTTGGGGATTTCCCTCCCGCGTAAGGTTTTTGCCTGAGAAACAGGCCGCTGAAACCTTAACCTCTCCTTCGCCATCAATGTCTCGATTCGTTTTGCAATTTACGTCTTCAATTTGATTCCCTGAGGAATTCCTATGCGAAGTAATTTCGCCCCATGCTCGACACGATCCGCGTTACCCACTCGTTCGGGCCGTATTCTGCTCGTTGTGCTATTTATTGTCCTGTTCACCGGTGCGGGTGGATTTGCGTGGTGGAAATACAACGGCTCGAAATTTCGCCAAGAAGAGACGGGCCCAGTTTTACATACTGTCGCCAGCGGACCTTTTGACCATGTGGTGCTTGAGCAAGGCGAAATCGAGAGTAGTAGCAACGTTGAAGTGAAATGCAAAGTCAAGGCACGTGGCTCTCAAGGCACTCCTATCATTTGGGTGATTGATGAAGGTTCGTACGTCAAAGAAGGTGATGAACTCGTTCGATTGGACAGCTCAGCGCTCGAACAGGAAATGAAAGTGCAGCGCATTGCCGTCAACTCGGCAGAAGCTTCTGGTATTGCTTCGGATGCTGCTTTAAAGCAGGCCATGATCGCTCGGGAAGAATATCTAAAGGGCACGTTCTTGACGGAACGCACTGCCATTCAAAGCGAGATTTCGATGAATCAACAAGAGCTGCGCAAGGCCGAGTTGTCACTGGCTAGTGCAGAACGTCTTGCTGCAAAAGGATCGCTTAAATCGCTCCAAATCGAAGCGGAACAGTTTGCAGTACAAAACGCTCGCAATAAGTTGGAAGCCGCCGGCGGCCGAATGAAAGTTCTCGATGAATTAACCAAAGCGAAAATGTTGGTTCAATTCGATAGCGACATCGAAACAGCTCGCGCAAAACTAGAAGCGGATCAAAGTTCGTTGATTGAAGAAAAGAGCAAGTTGCAAGAAATCGAAGCCCAGATAAAAGCTTGTTTGGTTGTTTCGCCTAAAGAAGGGCAAGTCGTCTACGCAAACAAATACAGCGGTCGTGGTGGGTCAGAGTTTTTGGTCGAAGCCGGCGCCATGGTTCGCGAGCAACAAACAGTAATCGTTCTTCCTGACCCGACCAAGATGCAAGTCAAGGCAAAAATCAATGAGTCGAAGATCACGCTGATCTCCGAAGGCATGCCTGCCAAGATCAAGTTAAGTGCGGTTGAAGGCGATTTGACTGGAAAAATCGAGAAAGTCAACAAGTACGCCGAGCAAGGCAGTTGGTTTAGCTCGGCCGTGAAAGAATATGCCACCTACGTTCAAATCCTCGACCCACCACCTACTATCCGAACCGGCATGACCGCGGAAGTTCGAATTTTTGTGGAACAGCTTCCTAATGCCATCCAAGTCCCCGTTCATGCCGTTTATGAAGTTAAAGGGCATCACTTTGCACTGGTCAAAAACGGCGAAGGCTGGGAAACCCGAGAAATCAAGCTTGGTGCAACGAACGAGAAATTCGTAACGATTCAGGACGGCCTGAAGGCAGGCGACGAAGTCGCTTTGAATCCCCGCAAGCATTTGGACCTTATGACGATTCCTGAAATCGAAGACGTCGTGGACCGTGAAAAATTGGTTGCGATTGGCAAGACCGCACCAGACGGTCCCAGCAAGGTTGATGGCGGCCCCACAGAAGTAGTTAAAGGACCGGCAGGTGGTCCGAAGGCTCCAGGCGGTCCCGCCGGTGGATTTGATCCAAAGGCTGTAGCGGACATGATGCTTACTAACTTGGATACGGATTCCGATGGAAAAATCAGCGCTGCTGAAGCTGAAACCAACGAACAGATGAAGGCTGGGTTTGCCAAAATGGATATGAATAGCGATGGATCGATCGATGCAGGAGAAATTGCCTCTTCGATCAAGAAACGCATGCAGCAAGCAGGTGCCGCTGGCGGACCTCCTGGCCCACCACGATCATGAATACTCCATTGCAAAACATCCGACCCAACATGAAACTTGCTTGCAGCATCCGCGACCTAAAAAAAGAATATGTCCTCAAGAGCGAGACGGTTCGCGCCCTTCGTGGAGTGAGCTTTGATATTCCCGAAGGCGATTACGTTGCCATCATGGGGCCTTCGGGGTCCGGCAAGAGTACGTTACTGAATTTGCTTGGCTGCCTCGACAAACCCACGTCAGGGTCGCTATTCCTAGGCGACGACGACGTCGCCAAAATGACGGACGACCAACTGGCGACCATTCGTTCGAAACGTATTGGGTTTGTTTTTCAAGCTTACAACTTGATCCAGCAGTTGAGCGTTGTCGAGAACATCCAGGTCCCTCTGTATTATCAAGGGCGACTGGGAGCGAAGGACCGCGCTCGATGTGTTGAACTTGCCAAGCTGGTCGGACTGGATGAAAGACTCGGCCATAGACCAACGCAGTTGAGCGGTGGACAGCAGCAACGCGTTGCCATTGCGCGATCACTCGTCAACGACCCGTATTTTATCTTGGCAGACGAACCGACAGGAAACCTGGATTCTCGCACGGCCGAAGAAATCCTCCAGTTGTTTGAAAGACTCAATCAAGAAGGGCGCACGATCATTTTGGTCACGCATGAAGATGACGTGTCCAAGCGTGCCAAGCGAGTCGTCCGACTCAAAGACGGAATGCTTCAGTGGGACAAACAGAATACCGAAGAAGTACGGATTGCTGCTGCAAAATACGCTCAAGACCATATGCCCGCTGAGGTTTGATAAAACGATGATCTGGATACGCACAATTCAACTTGGTATCAAGAGCCTGTGGCTGCACCCGATGAGGTCCATCCTGACCGTGCTCGGGATTTTCATTGGCGTGGCTTCGGTTATTTGGCTGCTCGCAATCAGCAAAGGGATTGGCGACGAAGCTCAAAAGCAAATCGAAAGCTTGGGTGCAGATACCATCATCGTGCGTAGTGTGAAACCACCAAGCGAAAAACTGAATCCCCAAGGCGTCACGCCGTATGGTCTTACTCGCGAAGAGTACGACATGCTGATCACGACGATACCTAATATCAAAAGCGCGTTGCCAATCCGCGAAATCCGCCGACAGTTCCAATTCAAAGATCGTGTCGTCGACGGTCGACTCGTCGGATGCACTCCAGAATATGCCGATGTTAACAAACTGGATGTCTCTCGAGGGCACTTTATTACCGATGCAGAAAATTTTGGACGTGATTCCCATTGCGTCTTGGCCGCGCGCGTCGCTGAGCGATTATTCCCTTATGAAGATCCGCTCGGCAAACGCATTTACGTTCCTGAGCATTCCGATTTTTATTTGGTAATCGGCGTCCTTGAGCACAGGAACGCTTCTGCTGCAATCGGCGGGTCGTTGGACTCACAAGATTTTTCGAATGATATCTACATCCCAATCCGCACGCTGCAGCAACGGATCGGCGATACGATCGTGACACGACGTAGTGGTACGTTCGAAGGCGAAATGTTGGAACTCAATCAGATCACCATTCGAGTTTCCGATGTTACCGAAGTGAAGCGTACTGCTGCTCTCATTGAATCCTCGCTTGTCTCGCACGACAAGATGGAAGATATTGCAACCGTTGTTCCGCTGGAATTGTTGGAACAAGCGGAAACTACCAAGATGATGTTTATGGTCTTCATGGGAATGATTGCGGCCATCTCTCTGTTGGTAGGTGGCATCGGCATCATGAACATCATGTTGGCCACGGTTACTGAACGGACTCGCGAAATTGGAATTCGGCGGGCTTTGGGCGCCAAACGCAGCGACATCATTCGCCAATTCTTAATCGAAACCAGCGTGCTGAGTATTGTCGGTGGTGTGACCGGAATTTTGTTCGGCTTGTTGTGCGGTCCGGCGGTCGACTTTGTTCGCGAGTTGGCCACTTCAAATTTCCCACAAACCATGGCGGCGCTGCCCGAAGTCGTTCGAACGGTTCGGCCAAAGATTGTGCCGGAATCGATTCCAATCGCACTTTATATTTCTTTGGTCGTGGGAATACTCTTTGGTATGTACCCCGCGATGCGTGCCGCACAAATGAATCCTATCGAGGCTCTCCGTCACGAGTAACGGAAATTTTCAATTGGAAGCTGTCGTTCGGAATTATTGTTACTGGCAATCTGTTCTGCTCTAGTTCAACAGATTAATAGATCAACAGATCCAAACGTACCGTTTATGCTTGAAACGACTTAGACAAGTAAACCACGGGCGTCGACGGGCATCTGCGTCCATTCTTGGTTATCGAACAACCAGTACTTATCTTGCAGATTAACGCAGACACAAATGTGGTTGGGAACGATCGTCACGCGCGATCCGATTGCCGGTGCGACACCCGACGCCAACACAACTTCGCCATGTTCTTCGCTCAATCGAGTAACTTTCGCGGTTGGATATTCGACAACGTACCCAAATCCCGACTCGGGAGCCGGACCGCATCGATCTGAGGACAACGTCTTGCTACCACAGTCCAATACAAATTTGTGATCATTTGCTCGGCTGACCACAGTAGCAAGAACTCGCGCCGCGCACTGTTCTAGTGTTGCAACACCTAACCGAATCTCATTTACGTCGTTGTAAATGTAGGTTCCCGGTCTGATTTCCGTCAGCCACGGATTCTTTGCCGATAAACAAGCAGTCGGAGTCGAACCGCCTGAAACAATATCGGCGCACAGCCCCTTGTTTCGAAATGACTGAACAATGACTCCCAGCGATTCAGCGTAGTTTTCCCAAGCAGTTGCGTCGGAAGACGGGAGAAGATGGCCGGGAAAGCACATCAATCCTTGCAAATTGAGACCAGGAGTGCGATCGACGAATTCTGCCAAATCAAGCGTTTCTTGGAGGGAGTCCATTCCGGTACGGTGAAAACCAACGTCGATATCGACCAATATCCCCACTTGAGTTCCAGCCTTCGACACTGCTTGCGCGATCATTTCTGCTGCCGCCTTGGAGTCGATTCCGATAATCAAATTCGCTGATTTCGACAGGTTAACAAGCGCGTTCAGACGGGCTTGGCCGATAGTGGGATAAGCGATCAATATTTCGGAACACACGTTGGCCATAACAGCCGCTTCGCCCATTTTGGCCACCGTCAGCCCAACCGCACCGCAATCCCTTTGCATTTTTGCCATCCACACCGATTTATGTGTTTTTGTGTGGGGTCTCAGAGCCAGATTATTTTCGTTACAGTAACGTTGCATTCGAGTTACATTTTCGCGAACTGCATCGGCGTCAACGAGTAGACTGGGAGTTGGATGGTCCGCAGGAATTGATTCAATCGAAAACATTTTGCCCCCTTGTCATGTGCTTTTCAAAACGATCAGTTTAATGATCCCACTCACTTGGTACGAGCCTGCAATTCGGTAGCTTGGCGATATTTGCGCCGAACAACCCATCGGTAATTTCAAAGTATACAATTGGAAATATGGAATCCACGCATTCAAACACGAACGGCGAGCGACCTATTCGACGAGAAGGGCTGTTGTATCATTGTGTTTGCGGCCGTGAATTCGAAGTCGATATCGCCAAGGGTGGTTTGTGTCTCGACTGCAAACGTATTGTTAAACCCGAAGCGATTCAGATGGCTATGGCGGCTACGGTGACCGTTGGCGATCTTAGCAAATCCACTGCTTTCCAGCTTCACGACGCGTTGACTGACGACCCATTCATGGGAAAGACGCTGGGGCACTTCAAACTGGATCGACAGCTTGGCCGAGGAGGAATGGGCGCAGTCTACCGCGCGCTGGATACTTCCCTTCAGCGTTATGTTGCCGTCAAAGTCGTTCATAGCAATTCCGGGGGAAGTACAACCCGAGGGCAAATTTCAAGCATGCTCCAAGAAGCTGTAGCCCAGGCCCGCTTGAATCATCCGAACGTTGTAACAATTTATTACGTCGGTCAACATGAAAACGACCCTTTCCTCGCGATGGAATTGGTGCCTGGACCGACGCTCGCCGAAAGCGTCAAGAGTGGGCCTATTCCCTATTCGCAGGCCATTACCATCGCTTCGCAAGTCGTGGACGCATTGAAACATGCAGCCCAGTTTGGAATTGTTCATGCGGACATCAAGCCCAGCAATTTGCTGATCGCAGGAGAGAATCAAGTCAAGCTTTCGGATTTTGGTTTGTCGCGGATGATGACCGGAGAAGATGGCTCCGGATCCATTGCCGGTACGCCCGCTTACTTGGCGCCTGAACTCGTCGAAGGACGGCCCGTTAGCATGCAATCGGACATGTATGCTTTGGGCGTGACGCTCTTTGAAATTGTCTTTGGCAAGCTACCTTTTGAGCTCAAAGGCACGACCGTGCGTGAACGGCTTGAGTGTCATCAAACAGCACAAATCGAATATCCGCAGCCTTGGCCAGAATTTGTCCCCAAGGAACTTTCACGCCTGCTCAATAAATTGATGGCCAAGAAGCCCGAAGATCGATTCGCAAATTACGATGAGTTGCAGCATGAACTAGAAAAGCTGCTCCCTTCGTCAAAAACCTTTGCAGGCTTTGCACCGCGGGCGATGGCCTACACGATTGATCAACTGATGTTGCTACTAGCAATCGCACCGTTCTTTACAGCACTCGTTTTTTTTACGTTATCGGCCGATTTGGCTGACTATCGGTGGGTAGCACCGTTTATCGCCCTTTTTTCTTTTGGCGTACCCATCTTCTATCTTCTCATGATCCGGCGTGGATGGCGTTCCATCGGGAGATTTCTATTTCAGTTACAGATCGTGGACCAGTACGGATTGCCGATGCGAAACGACGTTCAGATGGCTCGAGAAATGCTGCGCAGCATGTTTGCATTGATCACGCCGATCGCTACATACATCGGTCAATTTTGGTCCGTCCTGGACTCGATCATTGACTTGTCACTTTTCCTGTTTATCGGTTTGGATATCGTGTTCTTCTTTGTCACTCGCAATCGTATGACATTGCACGATGTCATCTGCAAATCGCATGTAGTACTTGATGTTCGAAGCTCCCATAAACGCTGAATGCCGATTGCAGCACAATCAAACGAAACATTGCGAAAAACATTACATTCTTATGGAAGTAGCATTTTGCCAATAAGGACCGATCGCAACGGATCACTACTTTAGCTCAACTTTTTTTCCGGCGTTCGGCCAATAGTAAGGCCAACTATCAAGAGGATAATGGCGATTCCGCCGCTAACCCAATTTGCATGAATGGGCCCGATTTGGGGCACACCAAAAGTACTGCCAAACAAGACGATGATTGCGGCGGAAACTGCGAAAATGCTGTATCGCCAGCCGTAGACGAGACTGCTCACCAAAATCAAAACGCCCACTACTCCTGGAGCAAAACTATCGAAGAGCGGCATTATGCTCCAAGGCTTTGTTGGTTGTGAAAGTTGTTTTACAATCTCTTGCCCTTTGTCCTGCGCGTCCTTGACCGAATCCAGACTTTGGTTTTTCGCCAACTCTGTCACCTGTGCTGTCGCTTGTTGTGTCGTTTGCTTGATTCGTTCGAAATTTGCAGAATCCAACAAGTTGTTCTCTTTGGCCCAGAGAGCACATCCCGCAATCAATAATCCACCTAATGCAAAACGCAACTTGCTCCCAAACAAGTGCGCCATCATCGTAGCGGTTGCGCGACGTGCGAAACCAGCACCTTCTGTTCCTTGGCCGCTCCGGGCTTCTGCCAACATGGCTTTGATTCTCTCTCGCTTTGCGGCAGCCTTTTGATCTTGCGGGTTGAACGAAAGCTCGGACATCGTCTGGCGCGCTTCGGTGGCAACCGACACCATGGTGGCAGCCATATCGTCCGCGCGGTTCTTTGCTTCAGCATCGTTCATGCCGGAAGCTCGAAGACTTGCTCGCTCCACTTTAGAAAGAACTCGCTGCTCGCGGTCCATTTTGTGTTGTAACAGCTTTGCATCCATGCGGTTGATTAACGCATCTCGCCAAACGCGAAAGCGTTGCTTACCTTTCGCTTTCCCTGAATCAGCCAAGGCACTTCGAAGCTGCCGCATGGTGTCGTAATCGAAAAGCATTTCGAAAAACTCTTCCCAATTTCGTCCGCTAAATTCTGCCACAAATTGCTGAACGGCGTTTTCGGACAAACCTCCGATACGAAGCTCGCGAAGCAGGGCCTCCGCACTCTCGATAGCGGACACTCGCTGTTTACCTAGCGATGCATGGAAGACGGTTTGGTACGCGAACGCCAAAGCCACCGCGAAAACGACGGAAACCAAGACAAACGGGATCAACCCCAAAACGCCAATGACAATCGCAACCAACAATCCACCAATACTCCACGATATCCAATCGGTAACGCGACTGTTCATAAGGATTGCTCGGGCTCGTGAACCTACTGGAGAGCCCGAATTCATAAATCCCGCTACGAGAGCAACTGCTAACGGTACAAGCACCACAAGCAATAGCGTTGTTGCCGCCAATCGCAAACTGAATAGTGCCAACACAAGCGAGAGGACTATCGTAAGGACAAGAAACGCCAACGGCGTCCACCCTCGCAGTTTGACGAGCGGCGCAGCATTGAAATCGTCATTCGCTTTCTTGAGTCGGGTCGAATTTTCGACGGATGGGTAAAACGTTCGGCTACCGTCTGCCCCAAAAAACGACTCGATCGCTGAAATGACTTCTGCCAAGTCCTGATAACGATCCTCTGGTTTCTTAGCAGTCATTTTCTCAACGATATTGGCAACATCCTTCGGTATCCCTTCGACCACGCGATCGGGGCGAATCAGCGGTTCCGATTTGTGCTTGGAGATGATTTCCAAAGCACTATTGCTGGTAAACGGCGGTTTGCCAGTCAGCAATGCATAAAACGTGCAACCTAAAGAATAAATGTCAGCCCGGTGATCAACGCTTGTTGCATCGTCTGCTTGTTCGGGTGCCATGTAGGCAGGCGTTCCCATCGTCGAACCAAATCCCGTAACTTGGGAACGTGCAGATGCCAGCATGATGTTTCGATCTTCGCCACCATTGACTTCGTCGTCGGTTGCGTGGGGAGTTTTGACTAATCCGAGATCCGCGACTTTTACCAAACCATCGTTCGTGAGCATGAGATTTGCGGGTTTGATATCGCGATGAACCATGCCGTTATCGTGCGCAAATTTCAAGCCACGAGCAGCCTGTGCAATAAACGACGCTGCTGTTTTCGGGTCTAGCTTTCCCTTTTTCTTAAGTACATCGTCCAGGGAACCCCCGCCGACGAGCTCCATACTGAAAAAATTCGTCCCTGAATCCTCGCCTAAATCGTAAATTTGAACAACATTGTGATGAGTCAATTGAGCGGCTGCGTAGGCTTCGCGAATGAATCTGGCAATGACACGCGGATTACTTGCCCATTCAGCTTGAATCGTTTTTAGAGCAACACTGCGATCGAGGGAAATCTGTTTCGCTAAAAATACAGACCCCATACCACCGCGACCGAGTTCGCTCAGGACGCGATAACCGCCTAATCGCTGTATCGAAGTTTCTTGCTTGCGATCTACTTGTGTTTTAGGTTTTGGTGCCGATGGAGAAGTGTCCATCGTAGCATCAACGGAGAAATCTCGTTCAGATTTTGAAGCTTGACTAGAAGCCTTTGCGGAATCCAACTCTCGCGTCACCATCTTGGAACTACCAGAAGGCACGGCGCGGTTTGCTTGCGGTTTTGCTGCTTGGCTCGTTACAATTCTGGCATTGGAATTGTCGTTAGAGGCCAAATGTTCGATCGTCTTGTCCGTACTAGACGCATCAAGCGTCCGATCCGGTTCGAACGCAAGGGTACCGTCAGTTACAATTGTCTTGTCAACGCTTCCAGAACCGACATCTGATTTTTCGTTTTTCGAACTCGCTGGTTTGGGAGACACCGATGGCGGAGCTGGCGACTTCGAAGGTTGCTCGATCGTTTGTTCGATGGTTTGCTCTGTTAGGGAAGTCGGAAGCGAATTGGCCAATTTCGACGACCTGTCATCCGTCAAGTGAGACTTTGGCGATGGCGCGGGGACCGATTGTTTTGTCGTCGATGCAATACGAGCCACTTTGACTTGGGCAGGCTCCATGGAAATTACTTCCAAGACAAAAACCTCGGTGCATTTGGAGCATGCTGGCTTAAATCTTCCCACTTTAGCTGCCTTGATAGTCATCGAGTTGTTGCAATTCGGGCAGCTTATCTTGATACTCATAGTGATGACGGCGCTGGGTTTGGCGTTTAATATTAAAGCAACGTAACGCGGGGATAACTCCAGAATATACAGGTCTCATCCGGAGCGTGCCACAATTCGTCATCAAAACCCGACGCGGAAGGCTACTTATTGCTTTTCCTCCAATTTCATCCCCCTCCAAAGCACAGACATTCAAAGCGATGACAAAGTCCAACTCCGAGCAAGCAATGGACGCGACGGTATTTGATCGGCTAAAAGAAATCCTGGACAAGGCGACGATTACCTACTGCGTAGTCGAGCATGCACCCACGACGACATCGGAAGAGTCCGCTCTCGCGCGAAACGAACCCTTGGAGGTTGGCGCGAAAGCGTTGTTACTCAAAGCCGATAAGGAGTTTGTCTTGGTGGTTCTGCCTGCCAACTGCAGACTGGATTCGGTTGCGGTAAAACGAAAATTGAACCTCAAAAGCCTTCGATTTGCGACTTCACAGGAGCTCGCCGACCTAACCGGGCTCGAACCTGGATCGGTTCCTCCCTTCGGAGAACCGTTATTTCCGTTTCCACTGTACGCTGATGGGTCCGTTGGCAAGCAGTTTGGGAGGGTTGCATTTAACGCGGGCAGCTTAACAAAATCAATGGTTTTGAATGCCGAGGACTGGCTAAAGGCTGCTGGTCCCCTGCAATTCGACCTTTGCCACCCATTTGATAGCAAGCCAGAAACGTAGATTAGGGAATTTTATACACATTCGCTCGTCAAAGTGTGCAACAAATCTAGTATCGTTCGGCCTGATTGAAGTAAGGTTAGCTCGCGTCAACTCCGCGTTTTGTGTACGAATTCTTTCTCACCCGATAAAGTCAATTAAGATTTTGTGGGCCAAACGATCAATCGTGACAAAATTGGCAACCAAATTTATTGTCTTGTGCTACATATAGACCCGGAAACAAGTAGCTCGTCGTTTTTGAATTCGAATTCCACTTCGTTCTTATTATTTGTTATTTATTCGATATGGCGTATCCGAATCGTAGAAAACACAACCGCAATTCGGCACGACAATTACGGGTTGAAAATCTCGATAAGCGTGAGCTATTTGCAGTCGATACTGCAATGCTCGAGCCTATGTCTGCGACGCAGTTTGCTGAACTTCAAAATAATACAACTTCCTCGATCTTATCATCGTCCACTACAACGATCGAAAACATTGAACGACTTCAAACGGAGCAGGGCCGCTTTGATTTTCGGATAAGCGGAAAAGCCGTTCCGGGCTCGCTCGTCAAAATTGAGCAACCAAACCGAGGCGTTTTGACGGAAGTGAACGCCAATGTTTTGGGGCGATGGACGGCGGATGCTCAAAATGTTGCGTTGGTCGATCGCGCGTTCTCATTTCAGGCGCGTGCCACCTTCGGAAACCCAGGCACGACCGTCTCGTCGAACATCAAAAAGTTTCAGCCCAACATCTTGATTGTCCAAGCGGACGACATGCGAGCCGACGAGTTGGCTGGTTTGCCTTGGTTCACAAACAAAATCAACAACGAAGGCGCGCTATTTCAAAATTCGTTTGTCCCAACTGCACTTTGCGGGCCTTCCCGTGCGTCGATGCTCACCGGGTTAAATGCGGATCACACAGGCATTCATGGCAACTACTCGCCACTCGGCGGCGGCGTCAATTTTGATCAGTCTCAGTCGATAGCCACATGGCTTCAGGATGTGGGTTATAAAACTGGATTGATTGGCAAGGATGCCATTCTTCCGTTAGCTGATCAGACCTTGCCTTCGCAAAATAACCTAACGCCTCCGCCTGGTTGGGACGAATATTTTTCTATTGCGAGATCGGGCTATTACAACTATTCCATGCTCGACAATGGAACGCTTGTTGAATTCGGCAATCAACCTCAAGACTACCAAACGGACGTTTTGGCAAATCGAGTAACAAGTTTCATTCGTTCTCGTGTAGCGAATCAGAGCCCATTTTTTCTGCTGACTACACCGTTTACTCCTCATGCTCCTTTTACTCCTGCACCTAGGCACGTTGGAACTGCAAGCGTAACGGGCGTCCCTCGTTATGAAAACTTCAATGTACCGGAGTCTGGGCAGCAAGCTTACCCAGCGAGCACCATCGCAAATTTTGATCGCAATTTTCGCGATCGGCAAGAAATGGACTTTTCCATTGATGAGCTTATTCGGGGAGCGATGCAAGAACTCGACGCTCGCCGCGAATTAGACAATACGATTGTTTTGTTCACAAGCGATAACGGATTCCTATTCGGGGAACATAGCCAATTTGGGAAACAGTCCTTTTACGAAGAATCGATTCGAGTTCCCTTAATGATTTGGGATGGTCGGGCAAAAATTGCATCGACCCATTCGGAATTGGTGCTCAATCTCGATATCGCCCCAACGCTTCTCGATTTTGCAAACGCACCAATGCGAACCAACTTCGACGGCGCGAATTTGGTGCCTCTTCTAAACCAAAATTCGACGGCTTGGCGAAATGATTTCTATATAAAGAATGTTCAATTAGGAAACGAAACGGAAGCAACGATTACAGAGAAAGCCGTTCGAAGCTCGCAGTGGTTGTATGCCGAGCGATCGGACGGCACAAGGTTCTTGTTTGATATGTCTCAGGACCCTCGCCAAGTCAATAATCTGTTTGGTCAACCAAGCCATTCTGCCATACAAGCAAGCCTATCAGCGCGATTACAACAACTTCAAAGCGAGGATTTCCAAGGACCGGAAGTAAGTATCAAGTCCATTGGAGCCAGTGGAACAAACGTCTTTGAACCGCAAGATATCCGCATCGAAATCAATGTAACCGACATCAATCACGGGGGTTCGTCAGTTCGCTCTCCTGAATATTTCATTGGCGCTACCTCATCTTTTGGTCTAGGTACACCATTCGACGCCAAAGATGCCCTTTTCGGGAGCATTTCCGAAGACGGCCTACTCAATATTTCGCCACTCACTTTTAGTGGAATCGCCGGCAACAATCAGCTTTTTGTTCGTGGACGAGACGCAATCGGAAACTGGGGATCGTTCAATACAATCAACATCAATTTTGCTGCTGATTTCACGCTAAACACTGCAAGCGACACAGGCGAATCATCCATCGACGGACTCACACTCGACACGACGCCAACGTTTCAAGGAACAGCGCCCGCAGGATCACGCGTCGTACTTTTTCGATCGCCAAAACTCGAACAGAGATTTCCAACGACAAATCAAATCGGAAATACCATTGCCAATGCAAATGGGAATTGGACCATTACAGCTTCGGAGCTATTGATTGGCGAGTACGTAATCACGGGCCAATATCAAACTGCGTTCGGTCAGCCCATTCGACTGCTGACACCAAAGGACTTGCATATTTTCGCAAAAGCAAACGATCAAAACGTGCTTGAGGTGACAGGAACTTCGCGTGATGATTCCATTCGCATCTTACGGAACGCAGATCGAGTGGATCTACTTCTTAACGGTGTAAGCGCCGGTACAGTCGCAATGCCTGCATCTGTGACGGCGCGAGGATTGAACGGCAACGATGTTATCACCGTCGAAGGTGCCTTACCTTCGAGATTGATCGGGGGTGAGGGTAACGACAAATTAATTGGAGGTGACGACAACGATTTCTTGGACGGCGGAGATGGAAACAATGAGTTGGCCGGCGGGATCGGCAATGACACCTATTTGTATCCAGATGGCGGGCATTACGAGAATCGCTCCAGTCTTCGTCGTGACTCGATCCGTGAACTTGCTGGTCAAGGGTTTGATCGAGTTGACTTGCGCGGTAGCACAAAAATCATTGCGGACTTTTCCCCAGCCAAAACAAACACACAAGTCATTATCCGTTCCCCATCGGTTCCCGATCGGGTAATTGACTTCGAGCTTACGGACTTCTCATCAAACATCGAGTCGCTTATTGGCTCCGATGAAGCAGATGAGATAAAAATTTTGCCGAATATGCGAGTGCGAGGGGCTGGAGGGAATGACAACATCGTCCTTGTATCGCCTGCAGAAAGTCCCGTTGCTCTCTCAAAGTACAGTTTGTCGATTTCTTCAACACAGACGTCACCCGTCAAAGTACAAGTTGTTGTAGATCGAGGAAAACTCAAAATTGACTCGGATGTCACTACGGGTGTTAGCGGACTTACCTTTACGGGAAATGATACAGCGTCCTTTGAAGTGAGCGGTTTGATTTCCACTATCAATTCCTGGTTCGCTGATGGCGGACTTGCTTATGCCGGTACTCCAGATGTGTTCACTCCTGTTGCTGTTGGATTGAAGATTTTCGATATCTCGACCAATTTGGAATTGGAGAGAGATCAAATACGAATCAACCTCACCTCGACTCCGGTATCTCAACTAGGAGGCAATCTCAGCTACACCGAAAATCAAGGACCAGCGGCAATTGCTCCCGCTGCGGAGTTGACGGATAGCGACGGCAATTTGGCAAACGGTTTCATCATTGCTGCGTTCAACAATGTGGTGGACGCAGCAGATTCCCTGCTTGTTCTTCACGAAGGCAACGGCAACAACCAAGTCAGCGTTATCGACAAATTTGTGAGAATGAACAATGTCTTAATCGGTCGAATCCAGAACGACTTTGCTGACGGAAGACTGCAAATTCAGTTAACGGGGCAAGCAACAATCGCTCACGCACAGGCCATCCTCCGGCGAATTGCATTTCAGAACAATTCTGAAACTCCATCCGGTCTCAATCGAAATGTCCGCATTCGTATTATGGATGAGACGGGAATCTCCGGACCACCAAGCAACAAAACGATTCAATTCAATTTGGTCGATGATCCTCTCGACTTTCGCTTACTGGCTACGCCTCAATATCAACTGGGTGGCGGAAACATCCTCCTAAGTCCCGATGCGATATTTTCCGATTCAGATAGTAACTTTAGTGCGCAAGAAATCACCATTTCGTTTGTCGGTATTGCACAACTGGGCGACAAGATCGCGATTCGTTCCAGTGGATTTGATGCGGGTCAAGTGGGAATAATCGATAAGCAAGTTTTTATAGGAAATCAACACATTGGTGATTTGAATGGTAGTGGAACAAACGAAAACCCACTCGTAATCGCCCTCAATCCCATCGCGACGGAAGAACAAATACAATCTATCCTGCGTTCAATTACCTTTGCCCAGTCTTTGAGCAATCCGTT
>JANMNK010000149.1:0-5249 GCA_031373875.1 Pirellulaceae bacterium
GTTCACACCTTGGTTGTCAAAAGTTGCCATGGGATAGTGCTTCTGAAAAAGCTCCTTGAGCTCTGCACGCACCTGATCGGACACCGGACGTGACTCTGCGATATTGCTTTCGCTGCCCCGAGTCTTCTGTCGTTCACCGAGTTCCAGGCCCTTCGGCTCAACAACCACGAGAGCGACGAAGTACGGACGCCACTGCCACGGAAACGGACTCATGGGAACTTCCTTCCATCCTTGTTCTGTAGCTGCAGCAGGGACAGCCGGTGGAACACCGATCATTCCCCCGGACTCGAATCCCTTGAGGATGCAGCGATGCTGGGCTGGGAAATTGAGGACGGACGGTTGAAGGTTGTGGTTAACAACGGTCGCGCCGCGGACCACCAGCAAGATCGGCTTATCAAGTTTCTTGCCATCCACAGTGTCCACGAGGAGCGTGCCGGTCTCGACCTTGCCGCCCTCCACCTTAACGCCTTCAATTGTCAGATACTTGCCCAACTGATCATCGAGCAGACCTCCCGGCTGACGAGGTTTGAATGTCTCGGTGTTCGTGCCGCTGCGAGCGACAGGGAGTTGACCGTGAACAAGCGGAACAGTCACCGCAATAAACAGGCTCACAGCACAGAACATTCCGACGTAGACGACGCTCCTCATCGATCATTTCTCCCTGGCCGAACACTACCATGGACGGAGCCCGAGCAGTTGACTCAACTCAAGTCAAAACGGATGGTCGAGAGCTTCGTATCCAATCGTTGGTTCTGTCAGTATGTCATTTTCAAGACATCGGATGTTAGGATAAAGCGAATTTCTTCCAATTCTTGAGCAATCCCCTCGCCGCTGCTCTTCTCTATGGATTTCGTACTGAGCAAATAGAAGTTCATCCTTAGCCGATGCCCGTGGTATGTGAAATCCAGTGCGAAATCCGATCGCCCCGCGTACTTTGTTTCCTGCGCCTTTCCAGAATAGGCCCAACCATCGTGGGTATGGCGATTAACTAGTGCTTTTTTAGATTGTCAACGAAAGTATGCGATCAATCTTTGGTTATCAAAATCCGTTCATCGTAACGGCTTCCCGAACAGATCCCATCAAGAAATTGTGCGATTCGGCAGGCCTCGAGAACTAATGGCGAGACAAAGTTGCCATCCAGAATCACGTAAGGTACAGGCCAGAGCTTTCGGACCACTGTTATAGCCATTGGAGTTAAAAGTGCGGCGATTGCGGTCAGAAGAAAGCATTCACGTAAAGACAGTCGAATCATAACACCTCAATTGCTATTCTGACAGAACGTATCGGAATCTACGCATGGGAGAACGGGGTTGTTGGCCCCTTCGGTACATTGTTGATCCCCGACGTATTGATTGGGCGTTGAACCGAGACGACGAAGTTGGACGATCGATCGTTTCAAGTGGCGAGCGAACAACAATTGTACTGCGATCGCTCAACTGAAAGCCAGTGTATCAATCCGCATGACGGATTGCAAGTTTTTATTCTGCATGTCCTAGTCCATGCGATTGGTGTTCGGATTAAGACGGCGATCGTAAAGGGTCAGGGAACAAGTCGACTCGAACAAGTGGCGTGATTGAAGACGATCCAACATCAGATCGAACGACACAACCCTGGCTCATGAGACAACTTAGCGCAATCAGAATGCAAGGGAAGCTTAAACGATTTTTGAAACGCCGCATCTAAAACCGGCTCACCGTTCACATCGCCAACGATCAACCCAACGCATCGCCGCGCGACTCGCACGTGTCGCCGCCACCACGAGCCCCCTTCAAAAGCCCCTCGCGAAAACAAGCGCCGTCGGCTTAGTTCATTTTCCGGCCTAGAGGGGCCGCTACGGTTGAGGCCCCATTTGAAAATCGGAGTTCGGCAGCTCCGCGTTCACGCCTTCGTCCTCCAACGAAACGAGTTGTGGGCCCGTTCACTGTCACAGCTAGGTTTATATGGGATGGCGCGTACTTTCGTCGTACTTTTTCAGTTCTTTGATCCAAGCAATCGTCTAATGCTAGTGACGCGAGAGGCTCGCTTCGTATACCCAAGTTGTAGTGAGCCCACAATGTGCCCCAAAGGCCGGGCAGCAAAACGGCCGAACTTAGGAAAAGGAAGCATTGAAGTTGCCAGCGCCCGTTTCCAATCAGATACGCCTGCATACAAAGTTCTTCTTCAGGATCCATGGTATATCCAAGGACCAGATGATCCAAATCGTGCTTTGTAAAACCAGGAATCAGCTTCAGCCCTTTGCTGTCCAACATGATTGCCAAGTCATGTCCAACCGTACCGACAGGAAGTGACCGCATGTAAGCCATCTTTTGCCTGCAGGAGTTGCGAGCGACAAAAAGTTGCAAGGGTTTAATTACGCAGCAGATCTTTACATACTGTGTAACGTTGCCGAGAAATTCGCGCAAAGGGGATATTTCCCGATTCATTTGCCGTTCGGACATTTCGAGTCTCCATGTGTTCGAGAATAAATGAGGAATCTGAAGTTCAGTTAGATTCCGAATCAGATCAGTCAGCGATGTGTTTCGTCTCTCAATTGTCAGATTACAGGCAAACGTCTCTCGTCTGCATCCGAGGGTCATCCTTCATATCCCGGGACAAGCAAAATTTCGCGACTGAATTCAACGGTTATCACAGGACAACCATTTATTCGTAAGGGCGAAAGACACACACCTTGCCAAAACGAAGCCACCGCCGCTCCATTGCAATCGATGGTTTACCGCTCTCGCTCTAAATCATAAATAGACGAAACTTCTCGGTCAGCGACTCAAAGAGGCGGGTGTAGAATCGCCATTATGGGTATTGGAGTAACAACGAGCAACATCAACGCAAAGAAAATCGCTCCGCCAGGGTCAGCTATATCAAATGCTGACCATACGCCGAACGCAAAGAACGCGACAAGACAAAACCCCCAAATTATTGTGGCAACTTTGAATGGCATTGTGAATTTTTCGAAGGCAAGCCAAATTGTGCCACTACCGAAAACAATCATCAATGCCGAAGCAATCATAAAATGTAGCCCCGCCTGCAATCCAGTAAGGAAAGCTAGCGGTGCAGAGCCAGCGAATATTACGCCAATCACGACGAGTAGCGGTTTCGCAGGATTCCGTGAATGACTGATTGAGTCAGGCTGAGTTGATGCAAGCGGTGATTGGTAAGGATTCATTATTTCTTATGGCAGCGAGCGGACACACATCACCGAGTCACAACAAAGTGACGTGTCTTTGCAAAAAAGCACCGAACGCACCTTGGAAACACGTGATTGCTCTGGCTGGAATCAATCATAGTCGTCCCTAAAGTAAATACCGCTCGTAACTGGCTTCTTGGTACCAAGCAGCCTCTTTCGAATCACCTGCATTGCCTCGCGTTCGTCATTAGTAAAGTCTTTCGGATTCTCAGATTCTCTCTTGATGACCCAGTCTACGACCATCAACTGAATCTCGAAGAGCGATTTGCCGTTGTGTTCTTCAATCCAATTCTTCGCCTGTTTGGCATCGGCCAAAAATACGCTGGGATAGGACGGTCGTTTGGGCTTTCCTCGTGGGTCATCATCTGTCCGCGGCCAGAAACCGTAAGGTTGAATCTGATCGTAAACGATGATTCGGCACATCTTTCCGACCGTCGCATTGTACATGTATCCATTTATTCCAACAGAATAGGTCAAGCAGTACCGCTCGTCGTCTCAGTTTTCGATAAGTGATCTGAATGCAACTATTCCTAGTGTTTTCAGTTTACTCTTTGCGGCGCGAACTGGTTCCTGTTTTTTTCGATCATACCCGGGTGGATACATCAAATCCGGCCCGCTCCGTTTTATTGGAGCGGGGTTCTCGGAGGCAAGTGCACTGACCAATTTCGCAACGTCATCCTGCTGTCCCTTTTTATCTTGTGCCATACCAGTTGAGCCCGCAATAACGCATACGATTACAAGAGTAAGGTTCGATCGCATAGATGTCTCCTTTGGCCAGAACGTACTGCAATTAAAGCGTCGCGGAAGCGGAGTTTTTGGCCCCATTTGGTACGATATTGATCCCCGACGTATAGGTTGGGCGTTGAACTGAGCCGACGGAGCGGGACTATCATCCACAGCCAAGACACGCCATTCGCGTGTATCCGCTGGTTCTGTGGCTGTCGGTCAGTAGCGTAGGACGACCATGTCGCGCCCAACGGCTTCCTTGATGAATTTTCTAAGCGATTGGAGGTATGGCCAATGGTAATCGCGAAAAGTTGCTTCATCCATCTCTACCAACAGCACTTCGGTCATGAGATCCGTCGACGCCATTGCGTAGCATTGGTCGTAATCCAAGTGTTCGAACTCGTTCAGCGAGGCTTGCATCGAGTCATGAGAAAGGCGTTTCGCGGGACCATAGCCAAGATCAACATCCTTGTGCACAATCGTTCCGCCACCCAGAACATGAGCGATTGCGGGAACGGGCGACGTAGCGTCTGGATTATCGAACTCAACAGTTGATGGATCCAAGAAGAAGAGCAGTTCGTAACCGGCCTTGTCCATATCCAAGTAATCAGGATGGTCGTACTGACGGCAACGCTGCTCAAACGCAGATGCATTCGTTTCGAGTGACGAAAACTCTTCGCGAGAAAGTCGGAGAAAGCCGTTCGTAACGCCCATGCCGGCCTCGTTTAGTCAGAGAATAAAATAATGCAACCTATGCATTGGGGTAGTTGGGTCGTTGCCCTTAAATACGTTGTTGAACCCCAAAGTAAAGACTGCGCATTGAACTGAGCCTACGGGATCGATGCAAGGGGCTTGTGAACGCCAATTGTGCTGCGACGGCCCGACGGGGAGCCAGTGTATCAATCAACATGTGAGTTGGCAAGTTTTTGCGAATTCGAGACATTGAGCAGGCGCGGGATTTGACTCTGGCAATGCTTGTGCGGGCTGACTGTCCGGTGTGGCGCAGCGTTGAAACTCGCAGCCTTCCAGGCGTTTTCTGGTAGCCGTTCGGACGGATGTTCAAATTACTCTGACCAACAAATATCTTTCCACAACCGGCTTGGTAAGTCTATTAGAAATCTGGAGCAAGCTTGCTCCTAAGAGATGAAACGCCTAGTGCGGACCCGCATGCTAGGTGTTGTGGGAGGGGTCCGGAGCAATCCGGCCCCTATCCCGATCGCTTTGTTCGCCGATTGTTTCTTGAGTTTTGGAATTCTACGGGTGCATTTTCGCTTCGGCAATCGCCTGTCGCACGAAGTCCAGAGCGGAGTCGACGCTTCGAACGCGTTCTTCAATCAACGGA
>JANMNK010000155.1:0-4864 GCA_031373875.1 Pirellulaceae bacterium
GATCTCAACGTCGCCATGGATTTCGCGCCGCATCCAGAACAACTACGGAGCAAAGTCCACGGCATCGACGTAAAAGCCGACGGCCTCATCTCCCGCATCGGTCGGTAATCACTAATCTGCCTTGTGAGGAGCCAAGTGATAGCGCCATCAGACGATCAAGTATTCCATCGATTTCGTTTTGCAACGTACAAACTGATCCGGCGTTGCCTCAGTGCAGATCGGAGAACTGTCATCGATTGAGCAGATTCACCCGGATTGATGAAACCACCCACGAATCTAATTCAGAAGTCTACCACGCACAACAAATCGATTGCCCGCCGAGAGGTGGGTTGATGCAATCCACTCTCGCATCAACTCAATCTTAAATCTTGCGAGTATTGCGGATCACGATCATGGAGCGGTCGAGGCCGATGGGGTTGTTGGGATCTACGGCGGGTAGACTGCGGGCTAGGTGACCGGCGATGTCGGAGGCAGAATCGTCTAGCAAGTTTCGGATGGAATTGAGAATATCGTCTTGCTGTAGTGATTTCTGATTCGAAACTTTGCGGCCCTTGGCGGGTAGGTCGGCGATGACGGAACCGCTGAAGGCAACCAGTACTTCGCCAGGTTGCAGGATGAATCGTTGCAAGAAGAAATTCGGATCAGGCTGCTCCGCGATCTTAGCACATGGCTGACCAAGTGGCCGATATCCACGATGCGACACGATGAACGATTGAATATCACCCGCAATGCAAACGCTTCCATAACCCGTATCCGGATTGATCTGCATGAAAGCAGCCGAACTGGTCCAATTGGAATCGAGTTGCCCCCACATCACATCATTGACGCCCATCGCAACTTGCATCGGAGTACCGGCTTGCCGCCACATGGCTCGCAGCGCGGATTGCATGCTGGTCGCAACGATGGCACCTTCGGGACCGCTCGTTACCGCTTTGCCGACTGCGAAAGTCATCATGCCTTTAGGGTTCATCTCCCAATCATGAAAGGCACCGCCGACCTGGGAGTTTTGAAACGTCCAACCGTCGACTTGGAAATCTTGATGCAACCGTTGAGAATCCGGCAACCGGCTCGCTTGCGTAATACCCGCCGCTTCTAGTTGTTGCCGCGACTGACGCGATAAGTGGACTTCGTGACCAAGCAGAGATCGCTCCAATTCGCACATGATGCGGTCGGCGGCCAAGGATGCGATTTCAATTTCCGAAGAAGAGAACTTGCGAGGTTTATTCGCCCAAAACCAGAGCGTCCCGTGCGGCATGGTGGGCGTGCCAATGGGAACGCACAAAGCGGATTGAAATGGCTCGGGGCTTTTCCAATCGGGAGTGGATGCTAAATCTTCGAGCACGACCGCGTTGCCAAGCAAAGCTTCGAGGTCGGCAATCGATCCTCGGAGATCTCGCGGTCCTTCGCACAGTCGGCTCGGCGAAAGACCCGCAGCGACACGCATCTTCAGGCTGCTCGTATTCTCGTCAAGGATATACAAAGCCGAAGCATCGGTCTTAAGTCCATTGTTGCAACTGGTCAGGATTGATTCTAAGCGATCAGCGATCTCGTCTTGCTCCTCGCTCTTCCAAGACACGCCGACGCTGGTTGCCAACTCCGCTTCTTGCCGTCGGACGGTGTCCTCCGCTTTTTCCAAGCGATCGACGAGGCGCGAAATGACATGCATGAGCTTTCCAGCCTCTTCAAGCGAAAGCGCAGGTTTGTCAATTCGTCGCTCCACGGTTGATTCCGTGCTTCGAGGCGCACTCATTAATTTCCACTTGGAGGGAAATTTCTTCTGAGTTCGTGCGGTCTTGGACTGGGACACGCGACGTCCAACTTGCTCCGCTTCCGCTTCGAGTTTCCAACCGGTGGCGGCAGCGAACGCAAGCATGCAATCTTCGATTTCATCATGGATGGGGGGGACAGTCGTCTGATGTTGTATGGAAGATTCGGTATGGATGCGCAGGTGAGAAGGGAGTTGTTTCGTCACGTTGATTAGCTCGGTATCCGAATTGCGACTTGGGGATTTATCCAGTGGTGGACGACGAGAATGGAGTCTCGTCTGCCCACCACACGCCAACTGGTTGGGGTCAGGTGCAAGATGTATCGGCAAGCAACCACCGGCGAACACGCCGGAAAATCTACCGTGTCATCAAAGTTTAACGTGCAAGCCTTACCCAAGCCGCATAGGCGACACGAACGATTTCAACAAGGATTTCTCAAGCGAGAACACGTCATGGCACAACCGGTCGTTTCGATTCGACCGTTATTTCCTTACGCAGCAACCCAGATCATTTCTGTTTCTGGTTGACGATACGCCACGAATCTATGTAGGTATGTCTTGTAGGAATCGCAGTGAGTCATCGCTTTACCTTCAACACGGAATCTAGCCATTCGGCCGTCGCCTTAAACTGCTCTTCGTCAAAGACATGGCCGGCACGATGGTTGAGAATGCCAAGTCGAGGGCGATCGGAAAACAGGAGCCAAGCTGGTCGTGCCTCGATTACTAGCCGCCAAGAGCGATCGCCATCAGCAGCGCCCGAGCCTGATTCGCCGGCAAGTATCAAGAATGGTCGGGGCGCGATCATGGCTAACAACTCGTGATGATTAAGTCGAAAACTGTTTTCGTGTATCGCCTGGCCCAAGTACCAGGGCGCGTCCCAGTTGGTCGAATTCAGCTCCAAGCCACCTTCGCTGGCAACAGCCACTTGAATTCGATCATCAAACGCAGCTAGATACAGAGTCTCCTTGGCTCCCAACGAGTGGCCCATCGCACCGATCGCGCGAGGATCGACATAAGGAAGAGACTCCAGCACATCAACTGCACGCTGCGCATCGTAAAGCATCTTGGCCATCCCGAGCGAATGAGGATGTCGCTCGCGATGGTTCGCAACGGCTTGGTTGTAGTCTGTAGCGTCCTGCCAAAGAAAACAACGGGGGCAGAAAACAACGTACCCCAACTCGGCAAGCCTCAGACCAGTCGCACGCGAATCCCGTCCCAGTAAGCCAGCTATTTCATCAATGTTTTCAGTAGTGGTCGGATGCAGCGCCACGATTGCTGGCAGCCTCTTGTCTTTGTCCAACGGATGTGGCGACAAAAGGTAACCTTCGACCCACATACCCGGCTCGCATTCGTATCGAACCAAATCGCGTTTTACATTTCCAACAAAGTCGGAATTGATAGTCTTAAGCTCAACCTTCGGTCGCGAGTCTGGCATCGGACCGAGAAATTCTCGCCAACGCTCCTGCAGTTGGCTGCGTTGTGCCGTCCAATCCTCTCGCGTCTCGATCATCTTTCCCTTCCTTGAAATCAGGACGGGCTCTAAACTTCCATCAGGCTCCACATTTTCGATCTTTGGAGGAACACAAACCTTGTTCATCCATGTCGAACTCGCGAGCAACTTTTTAGCGGATTCCTCTGTTGGGTTCGGAACAACCTGCCCACGTAGACTCAAAGGCAACAACAGAATAAATACCATTTGCAACAATAACGACCTTGGCATTTTTCGTTCCCTCTAGAACAAGTTTTAAAATCCATTGCGACGAGACGTCCGGGAATCTCGCAGCGTGCGACAGGTGCCTTTTACAAAAAACGTTCTACTTCAGATGAATAGTATTTTACCGTTAAGCGATGCTTGGCGAGTCTGATGTTTCAAACTTAACGTGCAATCCTATCTGAACTTTCCTCGCTGTCTATTTGCCCACGTTACCGCATATCTCTCGCAGACCTTCAGGGCTTTCTTGAAATCAACGACGCTGCATCAGGAGCAAGACCTTGCTCTACATTTATTTCGCCGGCATCGTTTTAAGAGTTCAAAAATCTAGTAGGCGAGGTAAACGAACGTGCGTCACCGTCTATGGAGTATCAGTTACGAACTTCGAGTTTCTCTTTTCTTGTGAAGAAAGCGCGAAAATTTTGGGACGCTTGCCAGAATTATAAATGCCAAAGCGGTACACACGACGGCGGTTGCTTCCCGCCCCATGCCCGCTGCCATACCAACAGCCGCTGTCAACCAAATATTTGCGGCAGTAGTCAACCCTTTGACCTTATCCGTATCCGGCCCTTTGATAATTGTTCCAGCTCCGAGAAAGCCAATCCCTGCGACGAGGCCCTGCAAGACGCGAGTAAGGTCGGCGTCTGATACTCCCGCCTGCATCGGTACGAGTACAAAAAGGGCTGCGCCAAGCGCGACAAGCATGTGCGTCCTCAGTCCCGCTGACTTGCCTTCTTGCTCCCGCTCGAAACCAAGTATGCCTCCCAAAATTACAGCCGAGACCAAACGAACAACAACGCGAGTTACTTCTGCTAGATTCGGCAAGTCCGAAAACTCTTCTCGGAAGACTTGCATAATTTCCAACACCCATGGGGGCATGCTAGTACCTCGTTAAACAAAAAAAGCCTTTACGGTTGTGCCGACAAGCCACACATAACTATATGCATCCGGAATGCTTGGGACACTGTTCGTTTATTGATTCAACTGGATGGTTATAGAGCACTCAGTTCGATATGCCTACCATCCGAGCCACGCGCAAAATCAAGTTATGCGTTTTCGAATTTTATTACGCTCAAATTGCAAGGAACTGCCACCCGTAACTTGGCTTCATAACCCTGCATTGGTATGCGAAATGCGGACCGACAATTGAGTGTAGTAGTCGAATACAAGCATGCCCTTGCCGAAATGTCACTTGCCCAGCACCCAATGTCAAATGGGCTGGGTTGTCACATGGCGACGAAAATTGAGGTTTCCCGTGCATGATGATGCGTGCGTTCGATGACACACTGGTCAGAAAGAGACACTGGTTAGAAAGAAACTCTGATCTGAAAAATGCATGCCCGCAAATATACACTCAGCAAAAGAACCGGAGCTCGCAGCCATGGTCG
>JANMNK010000210.1:0-8228 GCA_031373875.1 Pirellulaceae bacterium
CTCGTAAGACCTTGGAAGAATCTCTTCGAGCAGCAAAGCTTGCCGCAGAAGCCACGAGCCGAGCTAAGAGCGATTTCCTTGCCAATATGAGCCATGAGATACGAACGCCGATGAACGCGATTATCGGAATGACGGAGCTTGTGCTGGGTACAGAGTTGCCCACGATGCAGCGCGAGTACCTAACGATGGTGCTCGAATCGGGTGAGTCGCTACTGGCGATCATTAACGAGATTCTTGACTTTTCAAAATTTGAAGCTGGCAAATTGAAATTGGAACATGTCGACTTTTCAATTTGGGACGTCATTGGAGACGCAGCCAAATCCCTCGCGCTGCGCGCGCACAGCAAAAGCCTGGAGCTGGCTTACCACATCACCAAAGACGTTCCAGAAATGCTGGTTAGTGATCCAGTACGACTGCGACAAATCGTTGTGAATTTAGTTGGAAACGCCATAAAATTCACCGAACATGGCGAGATCCTGATATCGGTAACATGTGAGGAGCAGAATGAAGATGCCGTGAAACTGCGTTTTGCGGTTAAGGACACCGGGATGGGAATTGCCAAAGACAAACAGAAGCTGATCTTTGATGCATTCACACAAGCAGACACGTCGACGACTCGGCGTTTTGGTGGAACTGGTTTGGGGCTTGCGATCTCGTCGCGTCTGGTGTCTTTGTTTGGAGGCGAACTGCTGCTCGATAGCGAATTGGGGCAGGGCAGTATATTTTGGTTTTCCGTTTGGATGACGCGAAGCAAGCAATCCCACACTCCCACGCACTTGAGCTCAGATTTCTTGCGAGGAACGACCGTATTGATCGTCGACGATAATGCGACGAATCGGCACATTGTCCAAGAAATGATTATTGGCTGGGGAATGATTCCTATGGTCGCCGCGTCTGGTGAGGAAGCTATCCAATTGTTGCAGACTAACGCCAACTCGGTACCACTTATGCTGACAGACATGCATATGCCGCATATGGATGGCGTCATGTTAGTCGAACAAATTCGCAACATCGACCAGTTGAATGATCTGCGAATTATCGTCCTTTCATCGGGCGATCCTAGCGGGGCGGCCGACCGATGGCAGACCCTCGGAGTTGCATCTCGACTGATGAAACCCATTAAGCAGTCGGAACTACTGACCGCTATCGAAGATGCTTTAAGCGTCCGTCAACGAAGCACAGAATATGTCGAAGAAAAACCAAAAGATACGTTGCCACCTGTTCCTTCACTACGAATATTGCTTGCCGAAGACGGAATCACCAATCAAAAGCTTGCTGTGGCCCTGCTTCAGAAATGGGGGCATGTTGTCACCGTTGCCAATGACGGGCGACAAGCCGTTCATGCATACGAGAGTCAATCTTTTGATCTTATTCTGATGGACGTCCAAATGCCGGAAATGGATGGAATGGAAGCGACCGCGTGTATCCGAACATTGGAGAAGAAAACTGGCCATCATACTCCGATAGTTGCAATGACGGCTCGAGCCATGAAAGGCGACCGAGAGCAATGCCTCCAAGCGGGCATGGACGGCTACGTTTCCAAACCCGTTCGGCAACGTGAACTCTATCAAGCGATCTCTGAGTTTTTTGTAAAGTGACCTCGCGTTCACCGCTGTAGAACTCGTGAACGGCCGAACAATGCGACCTGTCTCGCATTCAGATGGTTCGAACATCTTCTCATAGTTGTGTGTGCACGTAGAGTTACTGCATATATTGGTATATTGGCTTGAACACATGAGAAAGTGGCAAATGCGGTTGCCATTAAACTCTGCTCAAAACTCAATTTTCATTTCTGGATCATCGGGAAAATAGATCCTTAACGGCATTTGCGACGTAGCCATCCTAACTTGACGCTAAATATTGTCCTCAATTCGCGTGTAACGCTTCCCATGCCCACTGCCTTACGTCAAAATCTTGTCGGTCTCAATTTTCATGAATTGTAAAGACGGCAGTCGCGATGGCTAAGAAAAAGACGAGCTCAAGACAAAACAAGCTTGCCACCAAACCAGTGAAAGCGGTTAGCAAACGGTCGATTGGCGAGGAAACAAATCCTAAACCGGCACCAAGCAACTCAACGGGCAAACTGCGTATTGGCGACGACTGGAACGCGATCCGAATCATCGCGCTTTCTCAGTCGAATCCTCTTAAAGCAATCGCTGAATTCGTCGAAAATAGCATCGATGCCAAAGCACGGCATGTAACGATCACTCGATTCCGTCAACGCGGTGCCGTGTATATCAGCATCGATGACGACGGGACGGGTGTCCCACAAAATAGCGATGGAGCCCCTGACTTTCGTTACGTTGCTACCCACATTTGCGATTCATTGAAACGTCAACTGAAGTCGCAAGGTCAATCGGGAATCCAAGGCGAATTCGGAATTGGATTGTTGAGCTTTTGGACTGTGGGCGATACTTTATCGATGACGTCGATGGGAAACGACAATCGCCAATATGAAATGCATATGGCAAGCGGAAATCCCGAATACAAGATCACTTCGCGGCGAATGTTGGCGACAAAGCCTGGAACGAAACTGACGATTGGTCCGCTGCTGCCGGGTGTTCGCAACATGAGCGGCGAAAAGATCCAGTGGTTTTTAGCATCGGAACTGCGCGATCGAATTCGCAATGGCAACGTCGAAGTTCGGATCATCGATCGCATGGCACGTTTGGAACTAGCAGTTGAACCACGCGAATTCGAAGGGCAGTTGATGCGACATTTGCCCGCTGTGAAAACAGCTTTCGGCGAAGCGTACGTCGAAATATATTTGGGCCAGCCGTCGCCCGATCGCTTCGTCGGCTTGAGCAAGTCAGGGACGCGGGTCATCGAGCGCTTGACGAACTTGGACGTTTTCCAAAAATCGCCGTGGAATAGCGGATATTTCGTCGGCTTGATCGACGCCCCTTTCCTGAACTTGACGCCCGGTTCGCGTTTGGGAGTAATCCTCGATGAGCGGTTTCAGACATTCGTCGAGTCGCTTGCGGAAGTAGAGACTGCGTTAGACCAAATCATTGAACAACAACAACAGATTGCCACCGAACAAGCCAGCAAAGATACGTTTAAATCACTGCAGAAAGCTTTTCGCGAAGCCCTACTGATTTTGCCTGAAGAAGAATACGATTGGTTCGATATTTACGGGATGGGCGGAAACCAACTGCCAAAGCGACCTGGGTCGTCAACGAAGCTTGTAGCTGCCGGATCACAACGAGTTGCTGAATCAAATCCTGCTGAAGAAGCTGCGAACGATACGGGATGGACTGCTGACGATGCCCCCGCGATAGACAGTCCGGAGCCGGAGCAAGACGGGGGCGTCGAGATTCAACCTAGTTTTTTTGATCACGCAGGACCTCTCTTCGGTGCCCGGATTGCACCGACTACCTGTACGATGCGAGTTGAGACTGCGAAAACTTTTCAAGCTGTCCCACGTGATCGCAATCGGAGACTTGTGGAAGATGATTTACATTTCGAATGGCGAATTGCCGAAGGTAACGCAACACTCGATTTCAGCGATCGTTCGACCGTTACATTGACAGCGCCTACCGACCCACAATTAATTAAGCTCGATTTGGTCGTTACACAATCTGGCAATACGATCACCGAGGAGTGTCCGGATGGCCGAATCGTCGTATCGGCTCAGGCGATTATAACTGTCACAGAATCGATGATGCCTGACAAATCTGATTCGGGGGCAAAGCGAGGTCTGCCGGAATACACGTTTGACAAACAACCAGGCCAGCTTTGGCGATCACGGTTTGACTCCGCAGCCAACGTGATCTTTATTAATAGTGGTCATCGCGATTTTGTTTATGCAGCTCGCAACAAATCACTCAAACTTCGTTATATCTGTCGCTTGTTCGGCAAAGAGCTGATCCTGCATAACTTCCCGGGACTGACTCAAGATCAGATGCTCGAGCGCATGATCGAACTGTCCATGTACACCGAAGAGAATTTGCGATAGTTGCTGTGCCATCATCCAGATTGAACGCAGCACTCCAGTCTTCTGTTCCGGGCAAGCTTTTCACTCGATCAGCGAAGAGTTCACCTTTGTTGGTTGTCGATCTTCAAACTGTTGGATTCTCTCTTGAATCACTTGAGCCGTTAATTCTGATCCGGGCTCGAAAGCAAATCCTTGCCAACACACCGTACCCGCAGGATCGATCAACATGATATGCAGACAAGTCCAGATACCGATTGCCGATTTGGTACGCTCTTCGGAATCGATTGCTGAAAAGTATTTCACGGGAATCTTGAAAGCTCGCAGCTTTTCTTCGGGTTCGTCCGTTATACCGACCACGACCAACTCATCTTGGAACTGCTCGGCAATCCCATTCAGTTCTGGTACCGCGCGTTGGCATCGGGGACACCATGTTGCCCAGAAATCCACCAACACGAATTTCCCGTCGATTTCCGGTTGAGCGCCAACCCATTTCTCGATCCAAAGTCCCGGTGCCGGTTGATTAAAAAAACTTTTTTTCGCCTTCAGGTCCTTCTTGGGCACCGGCCCCCAATCGAACTTCTCGCCAGTGAATTTCTCGCCAAACTTCCACTCCACGGCAACGGCTTTGATACTGTTTGCTTTAGCTGTGTTAACCGACACGGGTAAAGCTTGGTTGGAGAACTCTCGGTTACAGGCAGCGATCGGTAAACAAGAAATGCAGGCCAGTACAATGACAACAATTCTTTTCATAGACTTATCACATCACACGCATATGGGCCGACAAGTGCATTCTTGTAAAGCTGTTTTTCGCAATCGTTCAAATAACAAAGGTTCCAGAGCAAGCGCATTGTACCCTACATCTCGCTAGCCAGCACCGAAACATTAACTCACTGGGTCGTGGTTCCTTAAGAAACTAGCCTACCTGTGGCCGTGCAAAACTTTGGAATACTGCACAACTTGTTCGGCATACTTTCTGCAATCGGAGTTCTCGCGAAGATATCTCCTATAACTTTAACTCCCTCGCTTGAACTAGCCCTTCTTTAGCTCCGTTCGCACGACGGCGAGAACCGCACCAGTCACCCAGCATGACATTCAATTAGGTAGCGGTAACTGGCTGAGCGACGACAAAAGCATGCCTTAATTTGAGTATTCGCAAAGCCGTACTGTTTTCAACGACGACGAGCCATTTGGCGACCAACCACACCTGTGACGGCTTTCCCACGTCTAACGTCAACCGCCGAAACCCGACCGAAAGTATTCTAAAAGGCAACCTTACCACCGTTGATAAATTGAATTGAGTCCGTCAGAATACTGTCTTCACGTTAACTTGAGGTGGCCGATGAAACTCAACTATCTAATTGTCAGCATCGCATTGATGATGGCTGCTCCAATTGCTGCCAATGCCCAACTTCCCGATGCTGACAAAGTTGAGGCCATCGTTCAAAAATGTGTTGAGACTCGCCGTCAGATTCTTGGTCGTAAACTAACGACGTTAGAGACGAACAAGCAGACCGACAAAGCAGTAAAGGAAATGCGCGCTTCGCTGGACAAGCTCCGCTATAAAATGCACTGTGAAATTGTTGACGTCTTGGAAACAGCAGGAGCGGGCAGAGACTTTTCAAACGTCAAAACCCTATGCAGGATTCTTGAGCTTCCCGGTTCGGAACCGAAAACGATCTCCATCCCGCTTCCGTCCGACCAAGTGAAACGTCTAAAACCTGGCGTCGTTGTAGAATTCTTTGGGACGCTCGAAACCACAAACGCTCAGTGGATCAACTGCTATTATTTGTTGCCGCTGTCGGAAAAAAATTCTGACTTTTTCGACGACGAAGCAAACTATTCTTTCATCCGGAGCCTGAGTGGGCTTGGTCCCGATCAACAGATTTCCGGACTACCTAAAGACGAAGAAGAAAAAATACCTATCGCGCTCGGAATGAAATCTGAAAAATGCGTGATACTGTCACCTACACTTGTCAAGAAAATTGTCGACAATGTTTCTAAGCCAGACCCGCGGTGGTACATCCCCGACCATCCCGCACCAACTGGCAGCATTTCTCCCTGACCCCGCCATATTCACCTCTCAATCCCAAACTGTCATGGCCTTTACCACCAAAGAATTTCAAACCGGCGTTACAGTACCACTTGAACTGACCAGTTGCCCCGTGTGCCTGAAGCCTCTCATCGCACGACTCCCGACGGACGCAGGAAAAATTCAAGATGCTATTATGCTTACCGAAAAGCTCGAGATATTCTGCTCGAGCGACGCCAACCACCGTTCTCCAGCAAAGAATCAACCGATAACAGACTGGCCTCTCCACGATCGATGGTCCTACATTAAGCTTATCATCAGCCGCCAATGGGAGCAGTAATCAGCTCTGTGTGGAAAGAACGAAGGTACTTTGCCGCTGACGATCGTTTCCATCCTAAGCTGACAATTCACGGCAGGATAGTGTTTGCACTCGGACGGCATAGCTGTAATGTTACAAACTTTGCAAATGACTAAGTTGCCGTTGCGGTGTTGGTGCAAGCGTCGCAATCAGAGATGCAAGTCGTTACTGTGCGTCTCCCCGACTCGCGATCGCGTTACAGCGCGACAATAATGAAAGTTGATTGGACGACGTTCCATTTCAAAAGGTGTCGAGAGGTTTTTTTCGCATGACGACACCCGCTGAACCTCGCTATGCAACCGGGTCGAGCAACTCGAAGGTGTCTGTACAAGCCATCTTGCTTCTAGGTTTCATGTGGTTTGCATACTTCTTAAACTATTGCGACCGGCAAGCTGTGTTTGCAATGTTTCCCTCGCTTAAGTCCGATTTAGGGATGACGGATCGACAACTTGGTTTAGCAGGTGCGTATTTCCTTTGGGTGTATGCTCTGGGTTGTCCCATTGCTGGAATTATTGGTGACCGAGTTTCCAAGCGGATCTTGGTGGTCTTTAGTCTGATCATCTGGAGCTTGGTGACGGTGGCTACAGGCTTGGCACGTTCCGGAACCGAGTTGCTTTCGTTGCGAGCCGCCATGGGCATCTCGGAATCCCTGTTCATGCCGACAGCGATCGCGCTGACAGCCAGCGCATTCGCTCCCGCACTGCGATCTCGGACCATCGCAATCTTAACGACCGCTCAAATTGCTGGTACCGTTGTCGGTAGCTGGTTTGGTGGTTGGATGGCCGACATGGGTGCTTGGCGAACGGCTTTCTTTGCACTCGGTGGAGTCGGACTGGTATATGCCTTTCCGTACTTCGCATTCCTCCGGTCGCTCAAAACGGAAATCTTAGTTGATACATCAGAGAAATCGGAACGCAAATCTGGAGTCTTGGATGGATTGTTGGCGATCATTTCGATTCCAACCTACCAAGTCTTGTGCGTGGTCTTTCCTGTTTTTGTGTTTGGGCTGTGGCTGCTGTATGGCTGGCTGCCGACGTTCTTACATGACAAGTTCAATCTCACTCAATCGGCTGCTGCTTTTAACGCCACGCTGTACCTTCAAGGCAGCACCGCAGTAGGATTGCTTGGCGGAGGTTGGCTCGCCGATAGGCTTTTGCAAGTTACAAAAGCGTCTCGATACTATTTGATGTTAGCCAGTTTAATTCTATGTGCACCGTGTTTACACGCGATCGGCAATTGCGAGACGTTGGTTCAAGTACGCTTGGCGGCGATGGCGTTTGGATTGTTTAGTGGCTTATTGATGGGTAATATTTTTCCGTCAGCATTCGAAGTTGTTCCGGAGAAATTCCGAGCCACAGCCGTCGGAGTTCTGAATTTGTTTGGAGGTCTCGTATCTGGGTTTGCAACATTGTTCGGCGGGCTTTGGAAGTCGACGCTGGGAATTGATCGATTGCTAACACTGACAGGTGCTGCCTATTTTACAGCAGGACTATTGTTGCTGTTTGGCATATTGGTGCTGTTCCCTCGCGATGCTTCGAAACAGTCTATTCATCAACCATCACAGTGAAGTCAGGAATTATGAAGATCGATTCTGTCGATTTCTATTATTTGTCGATGCCCGAAGTCTTGGACATTGGCGACGGAAGCCAAGATGCTTTGCTGGTTCGTATTGCTGCGGGTGAGTATGTCGGATGGGGTGAATGCGAAGCGGCTCCGTTGGTCTCGATCGCCAGCTTGATCTGTCCCATGTCCCACAGCGCATGCAAGCCCGTCATCGTTTCTGTTCTGGGCCAAGAACTTATCGACGTCCGGGACATCCGACGCATTGGCGACCTAGTTCGAGCCAACAGCCTCGATCTGTTGCAGGCAGATCATACGCTTTCGGGAATCGATATCGCGTTGTG
>JANMNK010000228.1:0-2520 GCA_031373875.1 Pirellulaceae bacterium
CCACCTCCACCACCGCCACCTGCTCGACTCGAAACTCCACTTCCTGCAACGGCCATTGCACCTAATACATCGAGATCGTAATCGCGGGGAATTGCCCATTCACCACCATGCAAGAGTCCACCTGTATAGAAGACTTCCGCATCACGAGATTCGATGTAGACAATATCACCCTCATTCAAAATGATGTCTTGTGGTCGGAAGCTTGGTGTCACGCCGGGAGGTAGTCTTAGTGGAATTTTCAGCACCGAAGGATCATCGGGTAATGGAGGGGGGCAGGTGCAGGGATCGGGATTGCAAGCGAGTTGCGCATAGAACTGTTGGATAAACAGATCTCGCGTTCTTTTGTCGGCTTGAGTGGCGCGCAAAATCTTGATTTCATTCCTGGCATTAACACCGGGCAAACCACCTGTTGCCATCAATGCATGCAGCACATCGTTTTGACCGGCGGGAAGTTTTATCAGACTGCCAGTGGCACTTTGATCACTTCCTCGGGTATAGCCGCCTTTTTGAAACTGCGTAGGACTCGAATTGATATCTTGGCGAACGACGATCAAGTTCAACGTGCGTTCTTGGAGAAGAGTCACGATGGGAGTTTGAACTCGGTTTCCGTCTTCTTTCAAGATTTGTGCATCGACGTAGGATCGTCGAATGACCTCTTGGACCTGTTCGACAGTCATGCCACGAACATTGATTGGCCTTACAAGAGGCAATGAAATGGTCCCGTCGTCCTGAACTGGAATCGGGTATCCCAAGGATGGCGGCAACGTACTGTTAGCTTCGGGGAAATGGACCGGTGGCACCTGTGGTGGTTGCTCGGGAGGTGTGAATGGCAAAACACCTTCGATGTAGACACCCAAGATATCTCCGCCGTCCAACAAATACTGTCTCGGAGGTTCTTGCGCCAATCGAGAAACATCGATTGGAACAAGATTGTTCTTGGGCTGTGCCAGAAATTGCGGAGGCAGGCGACGGGCCGGTATCCCGCTGAGCGGCGAAGTGAGACTAGTGCATCCCACTTGCGTTCCGGCAAACGCAAGCAACCCCAGACCCAGCAGTCTCTTCAGACTTCGGAAGGCCGTTTTATTTGCTGATTTTTCCGAATTATGGTCGTGAAACTTGTTCCGCTTCATGACTCCCTCACTTCCCTGTGTGGAGTGGAATTATCTGTAAAGTTGAATTTTGAATCTTGCTCACGAGTGAGCTTGACTCCGGCGTATTAGCTTGATCCTGCGCTCCGAAAATTTGAACGCAGTTGATAAGGGTGTCGTTTCAAATTGTTTGAAAGGATTGTTGGGTCCCAGCGATATTGCGCTAACATAATTTGTGATCCAAGCGTGCGTTTTCGCGGTCATTTACCCTGAATCTGAGAAGTTAAAACTCGATTCAGGTTCGAGGTACCCATACACTAGTTTCCGCCTGGATTACCAAGGACTTCCTGAACGGGAGCTTGATCAGGCATGGCTTGATGTGGGACAACAGCACTCGGCATCCCCGGCACATTTCCCTGGGGCGCTGGCAGTGCGTAAGGGTCGGGTGCAGCGATTGGATACATGCCAATTTGTTCTTGGGGCATTAAGCCCGCTTGGGCATATTCGCGTTGGATACCGCTCGAAGTTTGAATCTGTGTGAAGTAACCTACACCGTCCTCTTCAGCAGCTCGTGCACCATGGGGATATCCGCTGAACCAACTTGCAACCTTCTGCTGTCCTTCTGGCGATTGGTAACGCCAGGACCAATATTTCCGAGGAGGAAAATCCGGTGTACATCCATCCGCACCATCAGCAATCGCTTGGTAACCGTCGCGAAAGCCTTGAGCGAATTCATGATTGTGACGCTGCTCTGGGAAGTTGCATTTGCGACTGTTCCAAGCTCGGGCTGACCACGCACGATTGCGATAGCCCGATACCAAGTCATTCCAACCGGAATTGTAACTCCAGTTGTTTTGCATGCCGGTCAAGCTCGTACATCCTGTAAAGCTAGAAACACACAAAATGCTAGCGCAGAGTTGTCCAGCTAGGAATATGACGCCTGGAATGGAAATGCGATTTCTTGTTCGGCCGTTACGAGAGTTTTGGGAATCAAATGTCATTTAGCTGTTCCCCTGCATCAAAGCAAAATCGTTGGATTATGCTGCGTTATTCCGCATGAATTCTCAAACACAAATGCTGCTAGCAATCGGTCTCCGAAAACTCTCATTTTCAGAATGCAGATGCGCAGATTCGACAATGTTCCGTCAGTCTTATGTATCGCCCAACATAGGGTCAGAGTTTATCGAATATGACGGTAAACCCAAAGATTGCGATTTTGCTAACTAAAGTGGTTATCTGGACGGTCGTTGGGGAAATCAGGTCCACCTCAGCTTCGTTATTCCAAAATTCGCGCCATGCTGGTTAAGAGTAGGAACCTTAAAATAGGATTCGTACAACCAAAAAGTGATGGTTGCTATGTTGTGGTGCGCGGACGTCCCGGCCGCAGAAAACTGGATATTGCAGGCGAGACGCCCACGCACGAACGCTATAG
>JANMNK010000953.1:0-12019 GCA_031373875.1 Pirellulaceae bacterium
GCGGTGAAGCTCGATTTCGAGGCGCGGCATTCCATAGGGAGAATGCTCAGAGCGGTGGGGGCTCTTATGCAGGTTTGACGTCCACTTGCATGGAAACGGTTGGGCTGGTCGCGCCCTGGCCATCTTCAAGCGATGCTTCGATGTTACGTAGCCCCGCCGAAGCCACGCCCACCGTGCGAAATCGGATGGCCCGCAACAACTGCCGAACGACCGTGGGAGTTGCATTGGCGGTAAGTGTAATTGTCAGTTCGTTTAGCCCAATACCGCCGTTGACATTTCGGGTACCAACTTCGAGACCATTAAGGAACAAAACTTGGTTCGTCTCTGTAAAAACGCCTCGAACTAGCAATCGATCATGAGTTGTCCCGCCTGTGGCGAGACGTACATGAAGCACGCCCGCAGAGAAATTGGGAGAGTCAATGTCGGTGACATTGGCGAGCGGGGCAATCGCAACGGAAGCGGCGTTAATCACGTAATCTGTGGTTCCCGAGATTCCACTCAAAACAGGGGAATCATTTACAGCTTGAACTTGAACGGTGACATCCTTAGCGGAGCTTCCCCCGTCTCCATCGGACACGAGTATTCGAACGCTGCGTGAAGCGGTAGAAGGGGCTTCTGACCAGACTCGAAACAAAATATTTCTGAGGATGGCCTGCATGACAATTGCTTTGCAGGAGGCGTTGGCATTAATAGTAAGTGCCGTCCCTGCAAGTCCGCCAGAATACGTCGCTACTGGAACACCTTCATACGTGATCGTCCCGGAGTTCGTTCCGATTTGGCCGGGTCCAACTCCTTGATTGCGAATTGCGAAACGATCATCGACGCTTCCGTTTCGAATTGTACGAATGGAGAGGGAGCCTCCATCTAGATCGATGCTATCGACGTCGAACAAGCTAGCTTGGCTTGCCAAATTAAGCCATGGGCCGTTTTCCACGTACGTAAAGGTGTTTGTGGCGAGGGTTAAGACAGGCCCATCGTTAACCGGAGTTACATTGACGCTCATCAAGTGAGTTCTCGCATTAAACGGTTCGTTGAGCGACGCGGAATAGGCACCCGGTTTCTCAAGCGTCGCGGGACCGGACATCCAGCCAAGCGACTGAAAGAAAGCGTCGGCGGACAACAACGTCTCGTAATAATATCTCCCGAATAAACGAGCAGCGTCGTAGAACCCATGCGATTGATCGGTATAGAACTCGGTTTCTGACTGAATGCCCGCAGTTTCAGCGTCCGCCTGAAAAGCTTGGATGACTTCCAGTGGCACGAGCCCGTCCTGCGTGCCGAATTGGATTGACATCGGAGGATCATCGGGCGTGATGTTATGGGCAGGAGAATACTGAGGATACTGATTGCCGATTACTTCGTGTCCGTATTGCCCAGGACCGTTGTTGTAAGTTGGACTCAGCAGGAACAATGCATCGGATTTTGAGGATACAGCTAAATTATCGTTGGGATCTTCAAGCCCATCGATCATACCTGCCGCTGCCGCCAAGTGCCCGCCAGTCGACCGTCCCCCCGTTGCGATTCGCCCAGGATCAACACCTAGCTGAGAAGCATTCATTCGCACCCACCGTACGATCGATTTGGCATCTTGCACAGACTCTAGCGGAGGATCGGACGTTCCACCGTCCCGAGCGCGAAAGTCTGCTGCAAAGCAAACCATGCCTCTGGACGATAGGTATCGCACAGTTTCCAAAAACTGCTGCATCTTCCCGCCTCCTTCCCAAAACGTACCCGAGTGAAAGAGGACGATGGCGGGTCGTTGATCCGATGCAGACCATCCGGGCGGTTTGGCGGCAAAGATTTTTAGATCCGTTCCTGCGAAAGTCTTGTACACGAATGGCTCCAGCACTTGACCTTCATTTAGCTCGATCGTCAAACTCCGAGGCGATGGCGAAGGATTATCTCCTGTGGCTCGAAACGTTATCGAGCGGAGCAAGGCTTGCGTTGCATCGGCATTTGCATTTTCGTTCAGTAGTATTTGAAATGAGTTTTGGCCCACACCTACAGAATAAGAACCGATCTCGAGACCACCATAGAAAATGTTCGCGCCCACCAAACCGATCTGACCCGGTCCGTTTCCAGTATTCTTAACGCCGATCACATCCGAACTTGCACCATTGATATTAGTAACCCACACCGTTGCGTTTTGAAAATCAACACTTGTGGTATCGTTGATAGTTGCATCGGGGGCAAGAACCACGGGAGTTGCGTTTTCCACGTACGTAGCATTTGCATTCCAAATTAACGATGCCAAACAACGTCGGCTTTCAAGTGTTTCTAGCGACAAGCTTCGGTACGGTAGGAATCGTTTGCGCACTGCGTTTTTCCTAGTTGCTCTTAGAATCTAAGAGAATAACTGCCGACATCTTGTGGCGTGTTTTGGAGGTGACAATTGCTGAATATCTGGACAACCAACAAATGCCCTCGCCACTTAGTATTGCTAAAAACTAGCGGTAAGTACACAGAAAAAATGGATCAGAACTTTCTTGTCTACGACCGCTGAGGATTTCGGCCGTTTCTACACAGCACATTTCCCTGTCGTAATTCCTATGAAAAACAATGGATGGTGAGAGATGAGGGTCACCACTTTGGGCAAGATTATCCCGCAGAAAACGCTATCAACTTCCACTGGCTGCTATACGAGACTGCTGCGTTCATCGCGGAAGCGGTAGCCTACGCCACGAACAGTTTCGATTAGCTCGCCATGGGGACCGAGTTTTTTGCGAAGGGCTCGGATGTGGACATCGATAGTCCGTTCCAGGACAAGCGTATCTTCGCCAAGCGCCGATTCGATGAGATCGTGGCGATCGTATGCACGGCCTGGTTGGCGAAGCAACGTTTCCAACAATCGAAACTCGGATGGCGTTAATTCGAGGTGGGTACCGTTCAACGAAGCGTGATGACGCACTCGATCGATTACAATGCCCTGCGAAGCTAGCGTATCGCTTTCGCTCGCGTCGGTCGACATGCGTCGGCGTATGGCCTTGACCCGTTCAAGCAGGACCTTAACACTAAACGGTTTAACCACGTAATCATCCGCGCCGACTGAAAAACCAATCAACTGATCGGCTTCTTCGGCCTTTGCCGTAAGCATCATGATCATGCATTGGCTGGTCGAAGGATGTGATCTCAATTTACGGCAGACTTCGATCCCGTCGAGCACGGGCAGCATGACGTCGAGCAAGATGATCTCGGGCGGTTCGTGTAACGCCGAATTCAATCCCGATTGGCCATCGTAGGCGCAGGTGACCTGAAATCCGCTTTGCTCCAAGTTGTAGCAAAGGATTTCCGACAAAGGTCGATCGTCTTCGATAACTAGTATTCGTCGTTGGCTCATGAGTGTTTGATCGATGTTGTTATTTCTTCTTGGCAAAGTTACCGTGTTTGTGACGCACGATCTCACCATCAATCATGTAAAGCACTTCTTCGGCTATGTTTTCGGCATGATCCGCGATTCGCTCGATATGCCTAGCCGCTGAAAACAAATGCAACGCAGGGTCCACATTGTCGGGGCTTTCCCGCATCAGTTCTTTTAGCTCTTGAATAATTTGCCTGTTTTGATCGTCGACTTGCGAATCGAGCATGATGACTTCAACAGCCATTTTCGGATCGGAGTTGACGAAAGCGTCAAGTGCTTTGCGGACCATCTCGGTTGCGTTGCGTGCCATGCTTGGTAATTCATCGGGAAGCGGAAAAAAGGGAAACGACTCCATGCATTCCGCTCGTTCCGCGATGTTACAACCTAGATCGCCCATGCGTTCCAGGTCCGCGTTGACTTTTAACACCGTTGTAATGCGTCTCAGGTCGCGCGCCACGGGTTGGTGCAGGGCCAGTAACTTGAGGCATTCCTCCTCCAGCTTGACTTCCATTTGGTTAATGCGTTCGTCCTGGAGCAGGACGCGAGGCACCAAGTCGTATCGACGGTCGCACAGCGCACTGACTGCTTCGCCGATGACCTTTTCCACCACGGCCGCTTGGCTAAGTATCTCGTGATGGAGTGTTTCTAATTCTCGTTGGAAATGTAGCGACATAGGTTTTAACCAAACTTCCCTGTAACGTAGTCTTCGGTTTTTTTGCTTTGCGGCCGCGTGAACACATCGGTGGTGAGGCCCGACTCGATCAATCGGCCTTCGAAGAAGAATGCGGTTTGATCTGAACATCGCGACGCTTGTTGCATGTTATGCGTCACGATGACGATCGTGTACTGGTCGCATAATTCGAATATCAAGTCCTCGATTTTGATCGTCGATGCCGGATCGAGCGCCGAACATGGTTCGTCCATCAACAGGACTTCGGGGCCAATCGCGATCGCACGAGCGATGCACAGGCGTTGCTGTTGACCACCGCTCAATCCTAGCGCAGGTTTGTGTAGACGGTCTTTGACCTCGTCCCAAACGGCTGCTTTTCGTAGCGCCCATTCGACCAATTCGTCCAGTTGTTGGCGAGAGATCTTGAAATGCATGCGAGGACCGAACGCTACATTGTCGTAGATCGACTTGGGAAAAGGATTTGGCTTTTGAAATACAATGCCGATCCGTCGGCGAAGGGAAACCACATCCAACGAGCGATCGAGAATATTGAGCTGGCGATCGGGACCGTCGTTGAGTTCCAACTGTCCCTGGGCGCGAGCCGAAGGAACCGTATCGTTCATACGATTAATCCAACGCAGCAAGGTGCTCTTGCCACATCCACTCGGTCCAATCAGGGCCGTGACGTGGTTGCGCGGGATGTTCAATGTGATATTGTGCAGGGCTTGGTAATCTCCATACCACGCGTTCAATCCATTCATGGTTACTGCTGAGGGCGCATTCAAAATCGAAGGTTCAGCTTCTGTGAGGGTGGAACCTCGCATTTTTTTGACCTCCAATTTTTGTAGCTGCTTGGTCGGAGTGGGTTGAAGCGGTGTTTGCATCATGACGGGATACCTTGTTCGAACAGGATCGGTCGGTTGATGAACGTTATTTCAAAATTAGGAAAGGGGCTTACTGAAAACTTGACGAATGATGATTGCTAGAAAATTGAAACAAAGGAGTAGGATCAGCAAGACGATGATCGCCGAGGCCGAGATTGCATGAAAGCGAGCATCATGCCGGCTTGACCAATCAAAAATCTGAAGAGACAAAACCGTAAAATCGGACATGAGACTCGATGGACTGCTGGTTATGTAAACAATGCCCGAAATCATCATGATCGGTGCAGCTTCACCAACGGCGCGGCTCATCGCCAGGATGGATCCGGTCATAATACCAGGAATCGATGCAGGGAGCGTAACATTCCAAACTGATTGCCACGCGGTAGCCCCCATTCCTAACGCTGCTTCCCGTAACGACGACGGAACAGCGCGAATTGCCTCTTGAGAAGAGATGATCACGACCGGCAAAATGACTAGCATCAAAGTCAAACTTCCCGTCAACACACTGCGTCCAAATGGCAACCGAAAATAGTACCACGCATTCCGTGAAATTCTGCCTGGAGTTTCGTTCCATTTGACGGTGATCGCTTGGTCTGCATCAGAATCCGGAGGGGAAGCACCGCGCTGGAGCATGCGGACTGTGATGGTATTGCCATTGCTGTCGAGCGCTTGAATGCCATTCTCAATCTTTGTCTCCGGCGCAGCTCCGGATGCAACGGGAACGAATATCACTTGATCGTTGATCGTCAGGAATTGATCGTAGTAGTGCGCGCCAATTTCAAATACACGACGGGCCTTGGTCGTATCGCCTATTTTACGATCAAGCATTCCAAACATACTGACAAACGCAGCCAACCCAACCAATCCGTAAACGACGGACGGAACACCAGCGAGATTGGAAATATTAAGTTGAACCAGGCCATGTAATCGCTGTGCCCAGCGTTGCTTTGGCTTGAACTCCTCCAGAAATATGGCGGTCATTACACCTATAGGCAGCGTCAACACAGCGCAAGCAGCGCACGTCCAAAAAGTCCCCATTAGCGCGGGCCACACCCCGGCTTTATCGGGATCAGGGTGAGGCGGCGAAGTTAGGAATCGAAAACTCAGATGCGTTAAACCGCTAGAGAAAATCGAGTAAAGCAGCACTGCTAAGATCACGACGGACATAGTTGCAGTAACTTGACAAAGGATTCTAAATCCCGTGTCAAACCATTTGCGTCGCTTGCCGCCCTGGCGCGATTTCATGCTCGCTTGGACGCTTGCTTCTAGAGACTTCATTCGTAAGCCTCCCGAAATCTTTTACGAACCCAGTTGCCCAGCATTGTTAGGGCCATGGTCAGCATAAACAATACACAAGCGACCGCGTACATCGAGTAGTATTTGGCGTCGAACTGGCTCGTATCGCCAGAAGCCATTTGGACCATCCACCCAGTCATCGTTTGTGTTGCTTCGCGTGGATCGACAGTCAAGTGGGGATACGATCCGGCGGCCAATGCGACGATCATGGTTTCACCTACAGCGCGCGATATTGCCAATAAGAAAGCGGAAATGATCCCCGATAACGCAGCAGGGACGACTACCTTTGCCGTTACGTCGAATTTAGTCGCACCTAGTCCAAGCGCTCCTTCGCGTAGTGACCGAGGAACGGCACGCAGGGCGTCCTCGACAAGCGATGTAACAATCGGCAAACAAAGAATGCCGACTGCAATTCCAGCACTCATGCCATTGTAAATATTGAATCCTTCGTGAAACAATTTTAGCCCAGGGGTGATTACAGCCAACGCAAAAAATCCGTAGACGACTGTGGGGATCCCGGCCAGCACTTCTAACACGGGCTTGAGAATGGATCGAACGGTCTTGGGCGCGTATTCGCTTAAGTAGGTAGCCGTGATCAATCCGATCGGCAAAGCGATCATCATAGCCACCAAACTCACGAGAAGCGTACCCGATACCAACGCCAACACACCATAGTGGACTTCGCTGCCCAAGTCGGGCGTCCATTCCGAAGAGGTGAAAAAATCCCAGGCGCTGATCTGTTCGAGGCTGAAGAATTCAAACGTCTCGGAAAATATGACGAATAAGACCGCCAATGTAATCAACAGCGAGAAAATCGCGCTCAAAACCAGGACGGACTTAACCAAGAATTCGCGAACGTACAGAACGCGCAAGGAGCGATTCCGATACGTTCGCGCGGGCGAAAATTGTTCTACAGCAACGGAGGCCATGTACTTACTTGGGTTGAATTAGATTTTGATCAACGTAGATTTCTGTAAGCATTCCTTGCCGTTGTTTTCCGTCTGCGTCGTAAAAATAAGAACCGAACTTTGCATCGTCAAATCGTTCTCGAACCGTTTTGCTCAAGACTGCGGGCAGGGGTGGTACTTTCACGCTGTTGCAAAGTGCAATCGCGTTATCCAAATAGAATTCCACAAAACGACGAAGTTCTGGGCGTTTGATTGACGCTGCATTGACATAAATGAACAAGGGACGACCAAAAGGTGCATAGGATCCATCCTCGATCGTCGCCAAACTTGGTTCGACCGCTTTGCTCGTTTTCGGATCGATCACTTTGAGCACCTTGAGCTTGTCTTTGTTTTCGAAGTAATACGAAGCACCAAAAAATCCAATAGCGAACTTTTCATTGGCAATCCCGTTGACGATGACCAAATCCTCTTCACTTGGCGTTACGTCCGAGCGAATCTTTCCTTCTTTACCAACAACGACATCACGAAAGAACTCATAAGTTCCTGAGTCCGTGCCGGGCATCAAGATCTTGATAGGTTCCGCCGGGTACGCGGGATTGAGCTCTTGCCAAGTTTTTACTGCTAGATCGGCGCTAAAAATTTTCTTTAAGTCATCGATCGAAATCTCGTTGATAAAGCTGTTGTCATTGTGGACGCAAATGGAAATTCCATCGTACGCGACCGGCAGCTCGATAAAGTTAACGCCGTTCTTAACACACTCCGCCATTTCATCTTTCTTGATCGGTCGCGATGCGTCGGAGATGTCGGTTTCGCCTTTGACAAAACGCTTGAATCCACCGCCCGTACCCGACTTACCAACGGTCACTTCGACCTTAGGATACTTGTCGCGGAAACCAGAAGCTGCCGCTTCGGTAATCGGATAAACAGTGCTGGAACCGTCTACAGAAACCGTTCCTTGCAGTGACGAAACTGGGCTAGTTTTTGCTTCAGTGGTTGTGCTGGTTGGCGCAGATGTCGTTGTGGTAACTGGTTTCGTTGACTTGGTGGAGTCACAGCCAACAAAAAAAGATAGGGTGACGATCAAGCCGCTCAATAATAAAGTTCGCATCCTAGTAGCTTTCCATATGTAAATCGGGTTCTGGCGAAGACGTAGTCGTCCTATCGCCTAATCACTTTTCTACAGGTGCTGATGCTATGCTTGCATTGTTAAGAAATCGTTAAGAAATGATGAAGACATCGTGTAGATAAATTAACGCTGCTTATGTCGGGAAGATTAACAGTAAGTTCGACTTACGGGCTTGCACGAGAACACAGTTCTCTAATCTCTTGCATTTGTCGCCCTAAACCTATCTTTAGGGCTTCGATAATCGTGCGGCGTGAAAGAAACATCCCTACGCTTGTGGGGGCAGACCTTCGATTTGACAAACCACCCATTTTATCATGCTAATGGAAAGCGGACGGTGAAGGTCGAGCCTTTTCCGATCCTACTATTGAGCGCTACTTGGCCACCCAGGGACTGCGTCAGGTGTTTAACGATCGACAATCCGAGACCTGTTCCACCAAGATCGCTAGAGCGTGCCCGATCGACGCGATAGAAGCGTTCGAAGATCCGCTCATGATGCTCGGGAGCAATTCCTAATCCATCGTCAATGACCCGAGCCAATCCCATATTCTCGACTCTCACGACTTCGACAGTGACGTGTCCATGCTCTGGAGTGTATCGCACCGCGTTGCTAATCAGGTTATCGAGAACGGTAGCAATTCCCTCTTCATCACCGCGAACGACAATGTTGGGTTCAGGGGCAACAAATGTTAGAGTAATATTTCGCTTGGCGGCACCCGCTTGAAAAACTTGAACGCGTTGAGCGGCGATTGTGCACAGATTGACGTCTTCGATTTCAAACGCAGTTTGCCCCGACTCGATCCGCGCCAACTGAATAAGGTCGAGAATCAAGTCGTTGAGTCGGTTCGCTTGTTCCTCGATTCGCTCGACAAATCGCAATCGATTCTTGGGGTCGTCGATCGCACCCAACCGGAGCGTTTCCGAGTACGCTTTGATGGAAGCCAACGGGGTCTTTAACTCGTGGGAAACATTCGCAACAAAATCGCGACGCATTGTCTCTAATTGCCTAAGGTTCGTAACGTCGTGAATCACCATAACGACCGACTCTCCCGTCGGCAGCGACAGCCAAGTGAATTGCATGGACAAAACTCGCCGACTTGGCCAAGTCGTTTCGAATTCGCGAGTAAGTCGTTGATGCGAAGCGAAAACTTCTTCGATGCATTTTTCTACGAGTGGATTACGAACGACTTCATAGATAGGTCTTCCCAAGAAGTCTTGGTCGAGAGCGCCGAACAGATGCGTTGCTGCGCGATTGGCCATGTTTACACGGCGTCGATCATCGATGGCGATAACGCCTTCGCTCATGCTCATGAGTACGGCGGCTAATCGATCGTTCCTTTCGGCCAAATCGCGTTCGCGTTGATCCAATTCAATTTGCATTTGGTCGAAGGCCTTGCCCAGCATCGCCCAATCACCTCGATTGCTTACTTGATTCAGACGACGCTCGTAATTTCCCGCAGCGACTTCCCCAGCGAATTCCAACAATTCCTCCAAAGGCGATGCCATGGATCGCCCCAGAAAGAACATAAGAATCGTTGCCAAAAAAGCCGAAATGACAGTCTGCCAACCGTAGGTCGTTGTAACCTGGCTAATGCGACTCTCTATCGGACGTGTAGGAAAAGCTGTTCTCAAAAATCCCGTTCGTCGACCGTTCGCTTCAACGGCTAGAGCGAAATAGTACATTTCTTCGCCAATCGATTCGCTTTTACGAGTCGCTTGACCTGATTTCCGCATCGATGCTTGCACGAATTCGGTTCGACCCAGATGATTTTCCATTTGAGCCGCGTCTCGACTACTATCAGCCAAGACTTTGCCATCGGGGTCTGTAATCGTAATGCGAATTCCCGTTTTCTTTCCATAGTCATCGATCATGGCATCCGCTTTTGCGATTGCTTCAGGTGTCGGATTGAGCAAAAGGGGTTGAATCGATGAATCGAGTGCCATCGCAACGGTCTTGAGCCGTTCATTCAATTGCTCCAGTGTCAACTCCCGGTTTTGCAATCGAACAATTAAAGTGAATACAGCGCCTAACGAAAACTGTAGCACCACAAACGCGATGATCCACTTTATCAGGAACGAGTTTGTTTTTAGTCGAATGACCTTCATAGATACCTTCTACTACGGATGCTCGTTGGAGGGACCACTTGGCTAATCACGATAATCCGGTAACACATGGGGCGACTCACTTGAGTGATGACTCAATTTCCGCAAGCTTGGGCGAAGGAAAATCTTATTCTCCCGCAAGTCTCCATTTGAATCGGGAATGTATAGAGTATCATGTTTCAGAATTCTTTTTGTTAGCGTCGAACTAGTTTGCGACCATGATGTGATCACCGTGGTCTAAATGCGACAAGATAATGGCGGCAAGTCCCACCAGGGACCATGTTCGCCTCGGAATTGATATCGAATTTTCCAATGGCATTGCGATGCACAACATGGTTGACAAACAATCTCGCTTAGGACTGGACTGGCTCGCCGGCGCAGCACTTTTTTTGGCAACTTTTGCAGCCTATATTCCGGTCCAGAGCTGTGGATTCATTTGGGACGATGACGATTACGTTACCGAAAATCTGACTATCCGCGATTTCGACGGATTAGTTCGGATATGGGGCGATCGGAAATCGAATCCTCAATACTACCCACTTGTTCACACCAGTTTCTGGTTGGAATATCAAGCATGGGGTCTCAATCCCGTCGGGTACCATTGGGTAAATGTAGCGATCCACGCGATGAGTTCTTTTTTGCTGTGGCGAATATTGCTGCGACTGAGCGTTCCCGGGGCTTGGTTCATCGCCATGATCTTTGCGATCCATCCCGTGCATGTCGAATCTGTAGCTTGGATTACCGAACGCAAGAATGTTCTTTCGGGATTGTTTTATCTCCTCGCGACTTACTGTTTTTTGAAGTTTGCGAATCTGGGTGAATCGAACGAATCGAACGAATCGAACGAATCGAACGAATCGAACGAATCGAACGAATCGAACGAATCGAACGAATCAAAAGAGACCAGCACCGAACTCGAATCCAACGGTCCGCTAGGACTAAATCCAAACGCAAAGGGCGAGAGAAAAAAAGAGTTTTTTAGGCGAGCAGGCTACTACGTCGCTATGTTCGTGTTTTTCATTTTTGCGTTACTTAGTAAGACGGTGGTGGCAACTTTTCCGGCAGCGATGATGGTCATTATCTGGTGGAAGCGTGAGCGATTAACCATCCGCGATGTGCTGCCGCTTGTTCCGCTTTTTCTCTATGGCGTGCGATTTGGGCAGATGACGGTCACGATCGAAAAGGAGCAAGTCGGCGCGTCGGGGTTCGAGTGGGATTTTTCTATGTTGGATCGAGTTCTCATCGCGGGCCGTGTTACTTGGTTTTATTTCACCAAATTGCTTTGGCCGCATCCTCTCATATTCACTTACCCGCGTTGGAATATCGACGACACGGCGGCTTGGCAGTATTTGTTCCCCGTCTCTGCTGCTGCGGTCATCGTGGCGCTTTGGTTTGCTCGCAAGACTATCGGCCGCGGACCTCTCGTTGCGGTTCTGTTATTCGGCGGAACGTTGTTTCCCGCGTTGGGATTCTTCAACGTCTTTCCAATGCGATTCTCTTTCGTAGCAGATCACTTTCAGTATCTTGCCAGCATCGCCATCATCGCGTTGGTTGTAGCCACCGCGATCACTCTCGCCCACCGCTTTGTAATTCCTAACTCCGTGTCCAAGTCATTTCGATTTGTTGTCATCGCGGTGTTGATGATACTAACTTGGCGACAGATCCCCATTTACGAAA
>JANMNK010000325.1:0-4039 GCA_031373875.1 Pirellulaceae bacterium
CCACCTACGAGCGAACGTCGAAGGCAACCCAACCTCAATTCCAATCCCCATCCAAATCGAGAAATAACCCGTAAAACGAAATTCATTTCGTTACATTCGATAACTTCTCCAATACAACGCGGTTGAACTCAACCCATCGTCCCCCATCCCTCCCCCGTCATCCATCCCGCTCGATAATAAGCCCCCGGATGCAAAACGATTCCAGCTTTGCTGGGATTATCCGCGATGTACCGTCGGTACTTATTTAGTTGCTCCAGGTTCCTCACGATATGATCAAAAGAATCCGTCTGCCAAAACGATCCTGTGCGACCAAGTAATCGATTGCATACCGTAGCAGACCGCCCTTTGATTCGTTTCATACACAATTCAAGCTCGCGGTTGACGGGTAGCAACAGCAAGTGAACATGATTGGGCATGATCACGAAATCTCCAACGTGCAGTTCATGACCATCGTCAAGCAAAATGTCGTGGGCCAGTTGACGAGTAATCTGCTCGCTTTTGAGATAGCAAGCCCCGTATCCCGCATCGATTACTTCTTCTCGAGAGCAATTGATAAACTTTTGATAAAGAAAACGATCGGACTTGCTAAGTCTTCGATACGCTTCCTTTGGATCGGTTTCTTTGCCAATTCCTCGTGCGGCCAGCCATTTTTGCCGCTTTTCCTCCAAGCGTCTTACAGCATCCTTGGGCATCGAGTCGTGCAAATGAAACGTCACAAAATACGTCGCACCTTCTTGTCGCCAGTGTGGCAAGTTGCGTCGATAAATCCGTACTGCTTTCTCTCTATCAAAGGGCACAAACAGAGGCCGCTGACTCATCCCAGTAGCTCGGAATTTATTCCGAGACCTCCGAAATTAACCATCGAGAACTCAATGCGATCTGAAATCGAAAAATACCAAAATAGCAAAGCCTAAGCCACACGTAGCTCGGAATTTATTCCGAGACCAACGCACCGATCCCAAATCGTATAAACTCAAAAACAAAATGCAAAACCTGCTCACGTCTGACGTTGTACTTTATCATCGGGTAGTCCTGGACAATATACCGTTCAACTTCAAGGCTGACATTTGAGGTGCCGGGGTTAACGGAATAAATTCCGTTCTACGTTTTTTGGCGAAATGAGTGATTGTTTAAAGGACGCGACTAGTGGCTGGCGTGGAGAGATGGGCGGATTGGTTTGTGTTGCGGCCATCGCGTGACGAACTGGACTTCGGCGATCAGAGTGTCTTGGAAATCCCAACACAGTTCGGGCGAGTGCAAGTTTTTCGGCGATTGGTCAACGCGCAAAAAGGCGGCCAGCCTCAAGTTCGGTTTCTGAAAGCTCCGGGTACAGCGGGACGAGCAGAGCGTTCTACGGATTTTCCGGCTCAACTGGGCGATAAAGTGACCAGCGAAGTTATCACGTGGAACCCGCCAGGTTATGGCGCGAGCACAGGCCGGGCATCCTTGGCAAGCTTAGTCCCGGCCTTGGCAGAAATTTACGATTACTTGAACGATGAAAACATGATTCCGACCATCGGAGTAGGTAACTCGCTTGGATGTTGCTCAATCATGGGCTTGGCAACCGTTCGTAAAGTCGCGGGCTTGGTGTTACGCAATCCACCGCCAATCATGGAAATGTGTCAAAGGCGAAACCGCTGGTGGAACATGTGGCGCGGCGGCTCATGGATCGCTTCGGGAATCCCAAGCAAGCTAGACTCAATGAAAACCGCCCCATTAATTCAATGCCCCACCCTGTTCATTCACAGTTTGCAAGACACCTTCGTCCCCGTTGAGATGCAAAAGAGAATCGTTCAGAGCTACTATGGGCTCAAAAAAGAGGTATTCTTAGAAAACAGTGACCACGATACACCTTTCGACAAAGAGCAGTTGTCCGCAATTGCGACCTCATTCGATTGGTTAATGAATCAAGTCAGCCCGAAACGATGAATATCAAACATCTGACGGAGAAAGTTGTAATCAAGTGGTTCTGTAGTAGCCAGTATTTGAACTGACAGAAATTACCCAAATTAGGCGTTGGGTTGTACGAGGCGGGCTTTCTTGTGCTACTCACCCTATCGTGAGCATCATCGCCTTCGGTCATTTTAATTCGAATCGAATCGTTGGGATGAAAGGCGAGCAGGTAACAAGTATGATACATCGCGTTGAATTTGCATTAGAAACGGATTTAACAAAAATCGCTGCCGTCACCGGACAACGATTAGCCATCCAGTACCCTTCCCCGAAAGCAAAATGATCGCAAAGAACGTGGGCGTGAGAAAAAAGACATCAGTGGTTTGGAGCGTAATTACTTCAACGATAGTCGCTTTGTGGACGTTGTTGCTGAGTCCCTCCGTTAGTTTCTCGAGCGAATTGCAGCTCGGCGTAGACACTGTTCGTTTTGCAATGACGCATACGAGAAATTATGTAGCACAAGGGAACGAAGATCGCATCGGTATGATTGCCGATATTGCTGCTGGCATGGGGGCGAGCAGTTTTGATGATTTTGCTCGAGCTGGCGCCAAATTTGCGAAGGCAAACGCTGACAACGTAACTGCGTTGGCGGCAAAGCACGCAGCGCGTCATTTTGCGGTTCAAGCAGGAGGAATGACGGCAGGAGCTGGAGTTGGCGCTGCCTACGGTTACAGCCAAGGTGGCTGGGAAGGAGCTATTGATGGCGCTTTCTCAGGTGCTCAAATTGGATCGATGCTTGGCGGCATTGGTGCGGACCTCTTAGTCGCTTGCTTTGCTGCTGGAACACCGTTGGTGGTGGGTTTCGATGGTTCAAGTCGCCCGATTGATGAAATCGAGGTCAACGACTTAGTCTTGACTCGTAACGAATTCGACCCGAACGGAACTCTAGAACTGAAGCGAATCGAAGAAAAGTTTGTTCGCGTTGCGGTGGTGATGGAGCTTGTAATTCAAGGTCAGACGATCAAAACGACTGCAGAGCATCCATTCTATGTTCCGGCGCAGCAGCGATTCGTGCCAGCCGGTGAGCTAAAGGCAGGAGATGAACTTGTTTCCCATGACGGACACTTAATAACGGTCGCTTCGGTTTGCTCGACCGAAGCAGTCACCACCGTCTACAACCTCCGCGTCGCCGACCACCACACCTACTTCGTCGGAGACAACGACTGGGGCTGGGATGTTTGGGTTCATAATGCTTTATATGGAACCCAAAATCCGACCACGGCATGGGCCGCAGAAACGGGACGTGCTTATGACCGGCGCTTTAGAAAACTGTGGCGGGAGTTCGAAGGGCAAACGATTGGTGATTGGGAAGTTGCGTCGGTAAATCGTCGACTTGCAAAAGGAGTTCAACCAGATTTAGTACTAGTGAATCATGAATCGAAACTAGTAAACGTCCATGATTTCACATCATCACATTCTAATGAGCACTGGAAGAAAGGACAAAATTACCTCACACATCTTCGTGATCGATACCAAGGCTACAAAGTTGAGTATACGGAAAGTTACTGGGAATCTAGCGTATTTTCAGTGGAAGCATTGTCCTCCGGCGGCACAAACTATCTCCCGGGAAATAATCGCCCATGAATCAGACAATTTTCGAATTCTCACTCAAAAGAACTAGTGACGCCGTCAACGACGAAATAGTCGAACAGATTGAAACCCTTCCTGGTGTCATAGATGTAACGAGAAAAAGCGATGATTTGCTAATCGAAATTGGAGTTACCGTCGAATTTGAAAACTCGGACGACGCAATTCGAAAGCATAAAAACATTGTGAAGGCAATCAAATCGGCACGTGAGTATTTTATTATCTCGATCAAGACAAATCTCACAGATGTTTTTGATGGATCGTAATTGTCAGGCAACCTTTAGCCTTTATTAGCACGTCTAAGCTCTCGCTTCGGTTTGCACGACCGAAGCGACTTCCCTTAGTGATTTGACTCAACCAGCCGAAACGATTGGTGGGTTCTTTTTCGCCAAATTTCGATGCGCGCCCACAAACTTGATTGATAAATCGACCATTGGTGCAAATCGCGTAACTCCCCCGAATTTTGCCAAACCACAAACGCGAAAGTGGTTGGTCATCG
>JANMNK010000329.1:0-10300 GCA_031373875.1 Pirellulaceae bacterium
ATGGAATTACCGAAGAGACTCAAGCTGCTTTGCTCCTGAACATCAATTCGTTTAATAGTGTAATTTCTGCACCAAGACTAGGCATCACCAGCAAAAGCCAGGCTACCAAACAATTGGTCGAGCTATTTAAAGAAACCGACAAGACTAATACACGGCTAAGATTGCCCATTGTTCAATACTTGTTGGCTTGTCCAAATGCAGACGCCAAGCAAGCGATCATCGAGCTTGAAGGATTGGACCCACAGACCGTTCGCAAAGCGCGTACTTTTTTCGGCAACGTGGCAAAGCCCGTCGCGCCTAGCGAATAGTTGCTTCACTTTGTTGTGAATTCGAACGAACCGTAGTTAGAGATCGGCTGACAAATGAACTACGCCTCCTCCATCTTACCGGGCCTTTCGATCGTTTGTTTGAGCATACTTCTATTTTGGCTTTCACGTACACCTGGACTTCGGGAAAAAATCGGCGAGCTTGGCCAAGGTCGAAACGGCCTTTACGATTCCCAACGCAAGCTTCGATTCGGTATGAACTTGCTGTTGATGCTCGTCGGACTTGCCATTTGCAGCACCGGACTTATCGAAGATCGTCGAACATGGGCAATTAGCTGGTTAGTGATCATGTGCAGCCTGTTCGTCATTCTTGCCTTGGCGATATGGGACGCAACTCGATTGATCTTCCTTTATCGCAGAGCGCTACCGCTGATAAAGCACGAGACAATCGGCGAGAAAAGCGTTCAGGAGCAAGTTATCCCGAAACAAGCGAGTGCCGTCAGGGATCAATCGAATTCGGCAAACGAATAGGCTATCGAAGGACGGTAGCGCCCAAACCCGTCTGCGTAGGGTCGCGGAAAGAACCCGGTAACGCGGCTGTTTGCGGTAGTACTGGCGAACTTGTTCGAGTTGTCGAAGGGCGCAAATTGGTGTTCGACAAAGGCGTGTATACAGGAGTTCGTTGCACCGAGGCAATCGATTGTTGAAACGATCGCTGAATTCCCGTCAATGCCGTGCTAATTGGCTTGCCTGGGATCTGGATTAGAGGAGTCGCTGCAGCATAGGTCGACATGGCAGGGGCGTTGGAGAATCCATTTCCCGGGAAGTTATTTATAGTGATTGGCGAAGTTCGCAAAGCCGAATTATCTCGGTTCGCCATCGCTTCGTTTGCAGCGATTTGCATTGGGTTTGGTCGTAGCTGCGTTCCAAGATTTGGATCGTTAGGCGCTATTGCGTTGACTGCTGTAGATTGCAAAGCGTCCGAAGCGGTTCGCTCGCGCTGGTAGAGATGCGTGCGGTACTCAACGGCTTGGACTATGTCGGGCACTTGAACTTTTCGCTCGACTTCAACATATTTCGGATAGCGAACTGGTTGTGTGATGGGAACGGTGGTGGTTTGGTAATTCGGTCGCGGCACATAGACTAATCTTGGATTCAGCCATCCAACCCACTGCGGCTCTAAATGCACTTGATCTGTTGGAGTCTGCACAAGCTGCGTAGCTGTGCGATTTTCAACGACCCATTGCATTTCAACACGTTTCTCGGTTAACTCTTTCGTGCCTTGTCGAAATACCGTAACCGGGACGTCCACTTTGACGACCTCCATGGGTTTTCCGGTAATTGGGTCGTTAAAATATTGAATGACGGTTTCGAGAGGTCGCGAACTTGGAGAACTTGAGTTAGGCTGAAGCGACGAATCTGCATTGAAGTTTTGCGATGGTGGGCTTTGCGAAAATGCAATCTGGCCCGGTGTCAGTAAAATCAAGCAAAGCAATATTTTTTTAGATAGCATCCGAGCATTCTCCGTCGACATAATTATTCCTACATCTTGTATCGACTGCGGGAAAACTTGAGATTCACTGCAACATTCGACGAATCTAAAAACTTTCCGACGTTATTTTTGCACCAGACTTCCTAAACTCCGAAAAACGATGATTCCAAGTTGGATATTTGATTACATTCGCTGCCCGATCACACATGAGAGGCTTCGTCTTGCCAGCAAGTCGGAACTGGACAAACTGCAAGCTGCATTGCTAGCAGGAGGTCTTACGAATCGCTTGGGTGAAAACCTGCAAGAACTCCCGGAATCGGGGATGATCAATGAAAGTCATTCCTGGTTTTATCCCATCGAGAATGCAATACCATCACTTATTGCCGATGAAGCGATTCCACTGTCGAAATAGCAATTCTGTAGGAATTCGTTTGCTTAGCAACGATTTTTAGCCGCGTGTTTTCGACGGTCTCTGTGACTGTATTCTGCGGCTTGAAATGGTAAGTCGCAATTCGACGCTAAAATTTGTATTGACGGCTACGCCCGCATTTTCTACGTTCCCGTCGTATGCGAATACTTTTGCATTTCCCCTTTCGGGTTTCATTCAAAGTCTTTCGCACTCCAATTCACGCGGCTTTGTAGACTGGCACGGAGGCGAGTTGATGGTCAAGTTATTCCGAAGAGCAATTTCAAAAATATCGCAACCAATTCCCAAAGTAATCGACGGGCGTAAAGTCGGTTTTCAAAGTGACTATGAGAATGGTTGGTTTCGTCGCGACCGTAGCGAACTAGCAAGTGGTTTTCCTATCACGAGCGTTGATACGGTCATTGACGTCGGCTGTGGCGAAGGTGGCATTAGTGCTTTTGCGGGCGACATGGGAGCGGAAGTCATTTCTGCCGACATTGATCCTGCCATGGTTGAAATTACCAAGAACAAAATGGCGAAGACGAAAGCCAAGTCTTACCAAGTTATCCAAACCGATTGCAATCCATTGCCGGTTCCTGATCAATCATGTTCCCGAATTATTGCTTTGGAAGTGCTGGAGCATGTTGACGATCCCGCTCAGTTTATGCGCGAATTAGTTCGAGTTGCCAAACCAAACGCGCTATTCTTGCTCGCAGTTCCCGACAAAAATAGCGAATCGGTCCAGCAAGGAATCGCGCCACCAGCGTACTGGCAGAAACCGAATCACGTTCGGATTTTTGAGCGCGATGCTTTCGATGAATTGGTGCGAGGCGCTGGATTGTCGATTGAGCAACGTCAATACAAGAACTTTTTCTGGGCCATGTGGTGGACTTTGTTTTGGGCAACCGAGCATAAGAAAGGTGATCCAGAACACGAAGTGCTTCATCATTGGACTATGACCTGGCATACGCTTCAGAGCACAACCAAGGGCAAGGCAATTGCCAAGAAGCTTGATGAGTTTATGCCTAAGAGCCAAGTGATTGTGGCTCGCAAAGCCGCATAGGTTCAATTTGCCTTTTGTCAACAACGTTTTCTTTCTCGGCATCGATTGAAAGCGTTTTGGGACAATCCGTTTACGGGTTTGTCAAACGACTTATTTCTTGTCATTCGTAAAAGGTTTCGTCGATGCACTTTTCGCAAGATCTGCATACAGAGACAAAGAGCAAACGCGCGGTTCTCCTGACTTGTTATATGACAGGTTCTACCGAAGGGAAAAACCTGGGAACGGCCGGATACTCTTACGATTTCGTGGCCAAACTTTTTTCAGAACTATTAACGCAATGGGGAACGGTAATTCCTGTTCCCGTACCAGAGAATAATCTGGAAAAGGCTTCTCATGACGCGAGAGCGGCGGGGATGGAGCCCATCCATGTGAGCTTCCTCCCGTTTCAGGACGTAACGTGGTGTAAGTCTGCACCCAACGTCGTCGTTCCTGCTTGGGAGTTTCCCGATATTCCGAATCAGGTAATGAACGGTGAAGCCCGAAATGATTGGGTCGCGATGTCGAACCAATGCGAACTGGTGCTCGTTGGTGGTCCGTTTACTGTCGATAGCTTTCAGCGAGGCGGCGTCGAAACACCGATTCGGGTCGTTCCGGTTCCCACGTCTGATGGCTATTTCGAATTACCTCCTTGGCAGCACGGTCAAAGTCGTGTTGTCAATTGCCGCGCTTTTTGGCCCGAGCGACGGAATTTCGACGAAGGCCGAAGGATCGACGACCGCAAAGTATGTCTTCGGCAGGCGAAGCTAGCGCTAAAGCAAACGATGCGATCTCTAAACAAAGTTATCATCGGCCCCGAAAAGTACGAGGCAATTTCGCAATCGCTCAAGAAGCGACGTTTGGAACGGCGGAAAAAGCGTGGGAAAGTGAACCCAGCGCGTGAAGGAATGTCGCTTCCGTATCCAAGCACTCCGACTTTAAATTTAGATGGCGTTGTCTATACCAGTATCTTCAATCCCGACGATGGCAGGAAAAACTGGCTCGATCTACTCAATGGTTTTCTTGTTGGCCTGGGAGATTGCGAAGACGCGACACTAGTGATGAAACTGATTACTCGACGCGAAGAAGCGGTGGAGTGGGTCGTCAATTACTATCAAGATCGCGACATTCCTCACCGATGCAAGGTTGCCTTCGTCGTGGATTTTCTTTCGGAAGATCAGATGCAGCAGCTTGCATCCGCGTCAACATATTATTTGCAAACGACGCGAGCCGAGGGCAACTGCCTCCCGTTGATGAACTACCTTGCCGCAGGACGTCCAGGAATTTCACCGGACCATTCTGCGATGGGCGATTATTTTGACGACCGAGTCGGTTTTGTAATCGATTCGAACCCTGAGCCGGCTGCTTGGCCGCACGATCCCTATCTGCGATTCCGCACAACCTGGGGGCGCCCTGTCTGGACGAGTGTCTGCGACCAGATGCGTCAGAGTTATGACATGGCAAAGCATGAACCGAATGCTTACTCAGCGATGGCATCCCGATCGCGTGAACGCATGTTAGCTTGGGCAAGCAACTCTGCCGTTTGGAAACGGCTAGAGAGTGCATTGAACGAATTAGAAAACGGAACTTTAAATTCTGGTACCGAAGAATCCACTGATTCTCTTTTGCGAATAATCAAGTTCCCGACGCATCGAGCCGCCTGATATCGGGTAAACAACGCAAAGGAGATCCCATGAATATCGACTTTGTTATTCCTGGATTCAGCAAGTGTGGCACTACCACCTTGTGCGATGTAATTGGTAGTCATCCCGATATCTATATTCCGACCGTTAAGGAGCCGGGGTTTTTTGCCGAGAACTTTTCTAGAGGGTGGGACTGGTATCGCGATAGCTTTCTCGATCGAGGTTCGAAAAGGCTAATCGGCGAAGGCAGTACAACATATTCTAGCCAAGAATTTGCGGAATTAGCCTGCACTCGAATTCTGTCCCGATCACCGAATTGCAAATTCATTTTTGTCGCGCGTAATCCAATCGATCGTCTCGAGTCAAGTTTTCGAGAGATGCATGCATCGGGATATAAATACGCAATTGTGCCCGACTTCCATTTTGGTCGCGCTTTGCGGCAGTTGCCTAACATGATTAACGACACAAAATACTGGAGCTTGATTCAGGCATATCTTCGCATCGTGCCTCGCAACCAAATTCATGTTCTTTTTCTGGAAGACTTGGAGAATGATCCGCGGGCGGAAGTAAGCCGTTGTTTCGATTTTTTAGGCGTTGAAAGTGATATCTCTGAAATCGACTTCAACAAGCGAGCCAATCACGGGTCGACCAAAGTTTGTGACACAAAATTGTTGCGTTGGTTCCGAACACACAAGATTGCATCCCGGTTTTGGAACCAAATAAAGGTCGAACGACAGGCCGTTTTGATGGACCGATATCGACTTCGCAGGAAGTACAACGATCCAATTCACTGGGACGAATTTGCGAAATGCGCGTTCAATGCAGTGTTACGGAAAGATGCAATGACTTTCTTGAGAGAGTTTGGCAAATCAGAAGAATTCTGGGATTTCTCAAAAGCCGACGCGATGAAGATTCTTAAACGAGCTGCTTAGTTTCAAACGCAGCCAGACTTGATCAGTCGATGCCACACTATACGGTTCCTGCAAAATCCGAATAGCATGTGGACGAATTGCCGCTTGAGATTACTAAGCCGGGCTCAATAGTGCTCGGAGCAATTGAGGACAATCGCTCTACAATGGAACACAAAGAATATGTCTGGAGAGCGCACTCAGCTGCGGTGCAAAATCGAAAATTATGAATGCGATGTCGGGGGATCCTTTGATTGAGTTATTCGGGACTATCGACTTCGACGAGCGACTCGAATTCTCCTTCGCTGCCGTCGAACCGTCCCGCATAAAACTCGACGTTAAAATGTAGTCCCATAGCGGTTCGCCGGCGCGTTTCCGCCAGCGAGCGGTAGATCATCCATTGTTCCTTGCCGATTTGAAAACGAAAAGCCGCTGCGACATCTACCGTTTGTATGCTCATGCTTTCGGCAACCGTCAATTGCCGCCACGTGTATTCCTGACTTTGGTGTCGTTTCTTGAGAGAGATGACAAGGGGAGAGTACAACCGCTGACTGCGTCCATTTTGCGTGGTCACGATACAATCGTCTTCAGAAACTAATTCGCCGCGACTATTCTGACGACGCCATTCGGGCAAGGACAACGGCAACAACAAAGCCATTTGCTTGGGTAGCTCGTCACTCGACTTTCCTTCCTCGCACAATACAGCTTCGCGAGTCTTATCATCCTGACGCATGTAGATTCCGTTTTCGAGTGGCATACGCGATTCGATGGACCAATCGGCGATTTCAAAACCTAGTAGCGCATCGGCAACAACGACTATGGATTCATCTCGAGCCAACATAATTTGCCGTTGAACGCGACATTCGCCTTCGACTTTGCATTCGATTTCTAGGTAATCCACATCGTCGTCAGAAAACCAGCAAACTTCGGTCCAAGGGTCGGATAACTCGAGCGGTTTACCATTTTTCGAAATGAGCAGATCCCAAGGGCCGCTGATCAAGCGTTGGCCTTCGAGTCCAATGATATCCAGCCAAGCCGTGTCAGACGAAAAATCGACGCCCACACGACCCACGTGACTTGACCAGCTCGAACGCAGGACAGCCAGTTCTGCTTTCTCGTTATAAAAACCTAGCGCAGGCAGGGTAGCTTTATTAGAATCTTGTTTGTCGAGCACATCATCTGAAAACTTCTTTCCAAAGTTGGAACGGAGAAGTCGGATTATGGAAGGAGAGTTTCCGCAGATGTTTGTCATCGCTTTCCAGAAGTCCAAGTTCGGCGTTTCTTGGCCTGCCTCGACAAAGAGTGGATGACCCCAACGGTCCGACAGAGAGATTGCGATCGAGACAAGACTTATGAGAGCTTTGCGCTGAGCGCGATACCATTTACGAGCACCAAGACGATTGGCGGTGAAGCGGCAACGCGCAACACAGGCTAACAGTGCACGCAGATGCCTTCCGCCATCGGTAATCCATACATGGGGCGTTTCGCCAGCCGTTTCAATGCAAGCCGCTAGACGATCAAGCGTCTCGCAGACAATTCGGTCTTTACTGCCCAAATGTGCGAGTTGCGTGGCCAACGCTAAAGGGATTTCACACGACCAGATCAACCACGAGAGCAAGTGCGCGGGTTCCTTGGCGGCCCAAGAGCGATCGACTTGCGTTAGTATCGTTTGGAGGGTTTCGAGCCAAGTCGAGGGTGCGATCGACCTACCAAGTTTGGGTAATCCATGAATCCAACCGGCCGCGACGAGAGCGATGCAAACTTCGTCGCTCCGCACAGGTAATTGCTGAGACAACCAAGTAGCGAGCTTTTCCGGCGAAGAATGTTTGGAGGGATCACTTGGTGATTCTTCGTTGGACAATGCCAGCAAACCGGTCAACGCATCAATATCTTGACGCTCCTCCGGCAACAAGCTTTCTAATCCCCATTGAATCGCTGATAAGGTCTCGAACGATTTGCCAGTCCGTTTCGTCTTGAGCGATTTATTGGGAAGTGGAAGGTTAGCTTGGAGCTTTTCGAGGTTGTCGAGGCATAGTTCTTCGAGCCAAAGTGTGGCAGAAGCATGACTGCCTACATGAGAATGTCCAGAAGTTGGTTTTTGTCCACGATTTTTGCGGCGACTTTCTTTTTGATGGACCCAGTCCATAGGTTTCACTTTCGGTTAGTCGTATACTGATGAGTGAACGAATGCGAGACGAGATGTTCGATGGCGGAAATGCCATTCTCTATCGTTGTGAGCACAATTGTTGTTGCCTCGTCGCAAGATGCAAGGATTCTTTTTACTGGTTCGAGCTAATTCCCATGTTTTTTCTCCCCAAGCTCCTGTGCGTCGTGTCCTTTTCCTTGCTTTTGCAGGCAATTTCTGTGGCGGACGACGACAAAGAAAAATCCAATGAACAGACAACTTCGACGAAGCGAACCCCCTTTCCTGGAAGGGAGGCCGAACTCAAGAAACTTGACGAGATTTTCGGCGAGCCACCAGGCAAACGATTGGTTTTGGATGGACGCGTCTGGGTGGACCGGAAAAACCGACGCGTGATACTCGACGGATGCATCGCGTTGCGCAATGGACAACTTGAAATGTTTGCCTGTCCAGTAGGAACGAAGGAACACGAATCCATTGTTGCACTTTTTTGCAAATCCCAAGAAGTGCACACCGCGTTGCTGGCCGCAGGTGCCAAACAGGGAAAGCCAACTCAATTCGAACCGTATAAACCCGCCTCGGGCAGCACCATCAAGATAAAAGTACTGTGGAAAAATTCCGGGGGTGAGAAACAGTGCGTCAAAGCACAGTCTTGGATCCGTCATGTTACGACGGATTCCGAAATGAAGTTTGATTGGGTATTTGCAGGAAGCGGAGTTTATCGCGACGAAGACTCTGGACAGACCTATTACCTCGCAGACGGAGGCGACCTAATTTGTGTTGCAAACTTCACATCGGCGACTCTTGATTTGGCAGTACGCAGCGAAGACACAAATTCCGGATTGGCTTTTTCAACTTTTCCTGATCGAATTCCAAAAGAAGGCACACCGATTCGATTGGTTCTCGAGGTAAGCGATGCCGCGCCATCGACTGCTGAAAGCGAAACCAAAGAAGAGAAAATTGACATCAAAGCTTACGACGATGTATTCGGCAAAGTTGCGGACGAAAAGAAACCTACAGGAGACGACAAAAAATCGAAATTGGAGCCCGGTGCTGGAGGGACCGATAAGCCCACGAAACCGAAAGAAAGCGAAGTTGAGTCAAAACAAATGGTGGATGGAAAGAAAGATCCAGGCACGTCGAGGGATTCCCCAAAAGCGAATGAAACTGGAAATTCAAAAAAAGGCGGAAAGTAAATATCTATGAGCCGGATTCAGCAAATAGAGTCAGACGACGAGGATCACGATTTGGCGAGCGCCGCAGAAAGTGGTTTATCGCTCGAAGAGCTGGGACAAACGTATGCCAAACTTCTAAGTCGTGGCGAAGTCCCTTACACTCCGGCTACAGATGAAATCAATCAGGAACCGGAGTTGGAATTCGACCCGATCGTCGAAGAATCGATGGAACAAGATGAATGTGCTGTGACGCCGACCACGATCGTCGAAGCCATCTTGTTTGTAGGCAACAGCGACAACTCACCGATATCCTCCGAGATGATTGCTTCCCTTATGCGAGGTGTTCGGTCGGCAGAAATCGATGAAGCGGTCACAGAATTAAATTCTCGACTGAAACAAGGCGGGCATGCTTTTGAAATAATCTCCACCCAAGGCGGTTACCGAATGCAGTTGCGGGCCGAGCTTGCCGATGTCCGCGATCGGATTTACGGTAAGATTAAAGAGAGTCGATTAAACCAAGCTGCAATCGATTGTTTGGCTCTCGTCGCTTATCAGCCAGGGATATCCAAAGAGCAGCTTGATGCACAGTGGAATCGTTCCAGCGCGAGTGTTCTCGGAATGCTCATTCGACGCAACCTTGTTGAACTACGTCGCGACCCGGATGCCCCAAAAGCTATCAATGCGAGGTACTATCCTGCGGAACGTCTATTAAATCTGTTGGGGATTGCAAGCCTTGATGAACTCCCCCAAGTTGAGGATTTCGCCTAGACGGCAATTTCCCTGCGACAGTCTCGCCTGGGAGGTAAATACGCATTAAAGTGTTGCCGCACTTAACTTTATGACCTAATGCTCGCAATTCGTGGTTTTTCATTTCGGGTTGAGCTATTGCGTTGTAGGCTGGGGTACAGCTATTGTTAGACCTACTCTGACAACGGTAGCCAGCCGGTTTTCTATGTTACGGGTCCAAACAGAAATGGACTTGATTGAGGTTGCAAAAGAAATATGAGCCGCGGTATTGCTCGCCAAGCAACGCTCGAAGCCCTTTGGAAGTTTCGACCGGCCATCTTGCCATCGATGTTATTGTGCGACTTTGCGAATCTAGAACGCGAAATCCAGAAATTGGAACAAGCCGGGGCGCAAGTTTTGCACCTTGATGTAATGGATGGTCATTTTGTACCCAATTTCACTTACGGCATGACGATCGTCGAAGCCGTGCGAAAATGCACGT
>JANMNK010000334.1:0-4579 GCA_031373875.1 Pirellulaceae bacterium
GCCGAAGCGAGATCGAACTGTTCCTCTCCGCAATAGGCCAGTCATTTCGAACCGACGCATCCAATTCGGAAAGTGCGTATACCCGAAACTGGCTGAGAAATGAGTTGATGCCTATTATCGAAGAACGAATGGGCTGCTCTGTTCGCGACTCAATTGCGCGCTTCGTTAATGCATCCCAGGAAATTCAACAATGGATTGAATCGTCTGCAAAACAGTGGTGCAACCAAGGCTCTATACAATCCGTACCAAATGGATTCCGCATTAACGCAGCCGAGTTAACAAAACTGCCTTGGCCCGTGATTTTCGAAGTTTTGCGAGCTTCGTGGATCGACAAAGGATGGGGACTCGGGGCGATGTCCCATGAGCATTGGCTTGCCCTGAGAACTTTTATTCATGAATCGCAAAATCAGAAAAGCGTTAGCAAACCGACCATGTTGCCCGGTGCCGTTCAGGTACAATACCAAGACGGCAATTTTAGCTTTCAAAAATTACCTGCCCCATAACGCGTGCCTCGAGCTTCCTACCAGCATCCGCGGCACATCTATAAACGAGGGAATTATCCATGGTGCGAAGTTTCTTGCGTGGCATCCTTTCGCTCAGTGCCTTCGTCATTGCTGTTGCCTTCACGAATTCGTTTGCTGCCGCGCAAACCGAATCACCAAACATCGTTAGCACCGTAGTAAACGGTATCGTCTTTCAACATGCAGATTCCGTGCAAATCGAAATGGCTGCGTCGGCTCCTTTAGTAAAGTGGCCCATCGTCGCCGATTGGGATGATCGGGGACGATTGGTGATTGTCGAGTCAGCGGGAGTTCGACAAAGTGTCGAAGAGCAACGCAAGACGCGGCCCCATCGCATGGTTCGCTTGGCAGATAACGACGGCGATGGCGTTTTCGATGATCGAATCATTGCAGCAGAAAATTTGGCGTTCCCCGAAGGTGTGCTGTGCCTGGGCAAACAGATCCTTGTCGCAACGCCACCGGAGATATGGAGTTTGACTGACGAAGACAACGATGGTGTCTGCGAAAAACGCGAAATCTGGTTCGATGGAAAAACGCTCACGTATTGTGCAAACGACCTTCACGGTCCCTATCTCGGTCGCGATGGCTGGATCTATTGGTGCAAAGGAGCCTTTGCCGAGCAAACGCACGAGTTGATCAACGGCAAGACTTTAAAAACAAACGCATCGCATGTTTTTCGTCGAAGACTCTCCGGTGGCCCGATCGAACCCGTGATGACCGGCGGCATGGACAATCCAGTCGAACTGGCGATGACTCCCGAAGGCGAGCGATTTTTTACAAGCACATTCCTACAACATCCCAGTGCTGGTCTGCGGGACGGAATTGCCCATGCCGTTTATGGTGGCGTTTATGGCAAAGATCACAATGTAATCGATGGCCATCCGCGAACTGGCCCGTTGATGCCGATCATGACGCAACTGGGACCTGCCGCGCCAAGCGGTCTTATCTGCCTTAACTCCAATGCGATTCCCAGGGACCTTGGCAGCTTTAAAGACACGAACAACGTCTTAGCTGCCGCACAATTTAACTTGCAAAAAGTCTCCCTGCATGGGTTAGTCGCAGACGGCGCATCTTATAAAACCATTGACCGCGATTTGGTGGTTGGAGATCGTATCGATTTCCATCCAACCGACATAATCGAAGATGCCGATGGCAGTCTAATCGTTATTGATACCGGCGGTTGGTACGACTTGTGTTGCCCAAGTTCCGGAGTCGATCAGGAATTAGCGTCCGGAGGCATTTATCGTGTCCGCAGCAGTTCCACCGATGCCATGGATGCACCGCGAGGCAATCCACTGGCAAGCGGCACACGACAAGTTGGTGAAAAAGCCTTAGCAATCTTGTCCCGTGAAGCAAAGGATGCTCGTTGGTGGGTTCGACGTAAAGCGATCGATCAACTCGTCAGCCAAAGCAAAGACTCTATTGAGCCACTTGCTGAAATCCTTCAGGACCCTGCCAATGATGAGCGAATACGTCAAGAAGCTCTATGGGGCCTCTGTCGAATTGGAAGCATCGAGTCTCTTGCACTTGTCCAATTGCAACTGACCGACACGAGCCCGAACATGCGGCACGCGGCAATCCATGCTCTTTCGGTACATCGAGCCGGGGATGTCACTGCATTGGCCAATCTCGTCCGATCCGATCCATCGCCGCCTGTTCGACGAGTGGCAGCCGAAGCACTAGGGAGACTTGCTGATCCACCTGCAGTTGACGCATTGCTGCAATCCTTGGTCAAGGCGGATGGAGATCGCATTCTGCAGCACTCATTGCTATACGCATTGATAGAAATCAATCAACCCAAAATTCTGCTTGACCGTCTAAACGATCCATCTCCCGCAATTCGGCGATCTTGCCTCGATGTCCTTGCCCAGATTGCACCGCAGTCGCTGGATGCGGCGTTCATTTTCAGCATGGCGAAATCTGCGGATGAACCATTACGCAAGTCCACTATGAATCTCCTTGCAAAAAATCCAGACTGGGCGAGGACTCTGGCCACGGAGTTGGACCAAAGCTGGCAGGCTGCATCTCAAAACGCATCGGAACGCGAATTGTTGATCTCGCTAACCGGGGCTTGGAAAGATCGCGCTGAAATTGCGACGTTCGTGAATGCCCGTTTGCAATCTCTTGACACGCTCAACCAAGAGCAGCGCACGACTGTGGCGGAAATCGTAAAGCAATTGAATGGAATCGCTTTTCCAGTCGCGTGGACCAAGCCTATCTGCTCCTTGATCGCCGGCACCAGTCCGCAAGAACAAATACACTTGGCTAATTGGCTGGCAAGTTGCAAAGTCCCCGATGCAGCTTCCTCTGAAATAACGACGACGTTGGTCAAGTTGGCCGAAGCGTCGCGACATCAACCCGCACAAGCTTATGCGTTAGTCAGCGTCTTGCCGTCTTCGACAGCCATTTCCGATAAGCTAACGGAAGCGATCTTGCGCGATGTTGTTGCCGTTGAAAGCGAGCAAATAAAAAGCCTGGCAGCAAAAGCCCTCATCAAAATAAAACTCGACCCTAGTCAAGCCAAGTTGTTGGCAGATCAACTGATGCACATCGATCCTTTACGACTTCAGGACGTTGTACTCGCGATCAGTAGAGTGGGAGATGATAGTCTGGATGGTGATTTACTGAGCAGCTTGGCCACACTGCCTGCAGCCCGCACGCTAAGCGCCGATTCGTTGATGTCGTACTACAAGAATCGATCGAGTAAAATTGCCGATCTAGCAAAGAGCACGGCTGAGTACCTTGCTCGGCCACCCGAACAACTGGAATCGACGCTATCCAAATGGGAATCCGATCTCCCTACCGGCGACCCCGTAAAAGGCTATCAAGTCTTCCGCAGTTCGAAGGCCGCCTGCAGTGCATGCCACAAGATTGGGTACGTCGGCGGAACTGTCGGACCGGATTTGACTCGCATCGGTGCCACGCGAACCAAACGCGACTTGCTCGAAGCGATCCTTTTCCCAAGCGTTCGGTTTGCGCAAAGCTACCAGCCCGTTCGCATTTTGACGACGGACGGCCAAGTCTACAACGGATTGATCACAAACGAAAACGCTAATGAAATCCACTTGCTTATCGCGGCTGATAAAACGGTTCGCATCGCCACGGAGACAATCGAGGAACGGAAAACCAGCACCGTTTCCGTGATGCCCGCAGGTCTCGAAGAAGTTATTGGTCGACAAGATATCGCCGACTTGATAGCTCTTTTGCAAGCTTCAAAATGAGCCTCTAGAAAATTGAATCCCGATGACAAACGCCTCGTAGAACTTTTGACTCAGTTGCTGTATCTGCAAAGAAGTTAAGGACATGCTATGCAAAGCGATTTGATGATTCACCGCTTACTGTTGAAGATGAAGGAAGTCGAAGCCTCAGATCTCCATATCAAGATTGGATCGCCCCCCGTTCTTCGCGTCGCCGCAGTGCTTCATCGAGTCGATCTGCCGACGATGGGTGCAGACGAAACAGAAAGCTTGCTGATCCCGCTGGTCCCTAAAAGATTGCTACCTCAATTAGATCGCGAAGGCGGTGTCGATTTTTCTTACACGTATGATCACGGACGATTTCGATGCAGCGTCTTTCACGCCGGCGGCGGTTTGCATGCGGCAATTCGGCGAGTCAATTCCAAGATCCCGAATTTTGAGTCGCTTCATCTCCCGCCGGTTTATGAGCATGTGGCGGAGCATGTGCATGATGGATTGGTGATCATCTGCGGGGTGACAGGCAGCGGCAAAAGCTCGACGCTAGCTTCGATTCTCAACCACATGAATCGCAAACACGCCTACAACATGATCACGATCGAGGACCCTGTCGAATACTTATTCACGGCGGAAAAAAGCGTTATCAGTCAACGTGAAGTGGGCTTGGACGTGATCGATTTTCCAACGGCACTTCGTGGAGCGGTCCGGCAAGATCCGGATGTTATTGTCATCGGAGAAATGCGCGACAAGGAAACGTTGCTTGCCGGTTTGATGGCGGCAGAAACGGGACACCTCGTGTTTGTCACTTTGCATACTGCCGACACCGTGCAAAGCTTTTCTCGTATCCTTGAGTTCTTTCCCACC